>NZ_WHOV01000295.1:0-334 GCF_009765395.1 Pseudomonas sp. BAV 4579
AAAGATGCCACCTGTGAGCGTGAGCACCGGCACTGGTGGTCCCTGGGCATTGACCTACCGTCCTGATGGTCGTCGCATTCACCCGACCCGTTATCGTGGCTGGGGCCAGTAATCGCAAGGCACGCATCCGCGCACAAAGGGATCCCATTTTTGCGCCGGCGGGCACCGGCAGAGAGGAGGGCTACCCGAGGGGTAGCCTCGTCCACCAGGCGATGCCGAGAGGACCAGGCTACCCTTCGAATGCAGCTGAAGGGGAGGAACAGTGTGGGCCAACACACCAGGTTGGCCCGAAGTACAGTGTGCACCGAACCTTCTGTGAGCCCTATGTGCCTGT
>NZ_WHOV01000296.1:0-306 GCF_009765395.1 Pseudomonas sp. BAV 4579
AAGCCAGGTCAGCGGCCTCAAATACAGCGGAAAGGCCTCCGGCCTGCTCGATGAGGTCACCGCGCGCCTGGGCTTGGGGTGGCGTTACTCGCCGGTCGAGCGCGCTGTGCGGATCAGCTACTTCGAGACGCGAGTCTTCGACGTCTGGTCCTTTGGTGACAAGCAGGTCATCGCCAGCACGGTGAAATCCGGGATGGCCACCCTCCTCGGCCGCCAGGCCGGCTACAGCGGAGTGCTGTCAGTAGGACGGGGGCAGACGCCTACGCTGCGCCTGGTGGTCGATCGCGATCGGGAGATCGCCCACTT
>NZ_WHOV01000297.1:0-410 GCF_009765395.1 Pseudomonas sp. BAV 4579
CCGCTACATCGACTGCAATGTCGTCGGCGCCGAAGCTGAAAAGCTGGTTCGCCGTTGCATTGAAGCCGTCAACGCTGAGAAGAAGGTCCTCGTGTCCTTCCGCATCGGCGATTGCTGGGCTGATCCCTTCACCTACTCCTCCGGACCGAAGCAGGGACAACACGGCGCAAGCCTGAAAGGTCGTCTCCTGTACATCGGCTGGATCAAAGTGGAAGGTGAATTCGTCTACGAAGCCAAACCGCGCGACGCAGCCCCGGCTGAGCAGCAAGGTACGGATCAAGGGAACGAAGGCGACCAATCGGCCGCTTGAGTCACCCTGCTCTTCCAGGCGCCCACTGGGCGCCCCTGCTCTACCTAGGCTTTGCCACCTTTCTCTTCGCACACCCATCCGGGGGCACCATCCCCGGACC
>NZ_WHOV01000042.1:0-19215 GCF_009765395.1 Pseudomonas sp. BAV 4579
TGAGACAGCTCCATCGTCGAAGCCCAACAGCGCGGGGTAGGGTGGAAAACCGCAGCGTTTGCCACGCGTTCAGGGGTTACCCTCACTCCAGCCCTCTCCCAGGGGAGGGGGCAAAGCGCACCCGTAGGTTGGGCTGAGGCAGCTTCATCGTCGAAGCCCAACAGCGTCCGGCACCCTTGGGCTTCGCTGGCGCTCAACCCAGCCTACGCCAGCCGCTGCGCTTCGAACAATTCGCCGGGCCGCACGATCTGCTCGCGAGCGGCGATCAGCGGCAGGTCGCGGCTGCCGGGGCCGGTGCGGGCGACCAGGGCGTAGAGGGCGCTGACCGCATGGGACGCCGCGGCGGGTGTGGACTGGCCGTTGAGCAGCTGGCCCAGCAGCACTGCGGAGAAGACGTCGCCCATGCCGTTGGGCAGCGGCTGCAAGTCCAGGTAGGGCGTCTGCACCAGCCAGGCATCCGCCGCCTCCACCACCAGGGTGCTAAGAACGTCGGTGGGCAGGTCCGGGGTGCGCAGGCTGGTGATGACGATGGTCGTAGGGCCCGGTTGGCCGCGGCGACCGAGCAGCAGTCGGGCGGCGCTCACGGCGTCGGCGGTGTCGGCCAGCGGCTGGCCGTGCAGCAACTCGAATTCGTACTGGTTGGGGGTGATCAGGCTGGCCTGTTCGATGGCGCGGCGACGCAGGAAGTCGGGGATGCCGGGGCGCACGAAGATGCCGCGGCCGACGTCGCCCATCACCGGATCGCAGAGATACTGCAGGTCACCGCGCTGACGGCGGATCTCCTGCACCACGCCGAGGATCACCTCGCCGATGGCGGCGTCACCCAGGTAACCGGAGAGCACCGCCACGCAGCGCTCCAGCACACCACGGGCGCGCAGGCCGTCGAGCACGTCGTGGATGTGTTCGGGCGGAAAGACCTGGCCCTTGAATTCGCCGTAGCCGGTGTGATTGGAGAATTGCACCGTGTTGACCACCACCGGCTGCAGGCCGAGCAGTTGCAGCGGCAGGGTGGCGGCGGCATTGCCGACGTGGCCGTAGGCGACATGGGACTGGATGGACAGCACCAGCGGCGGCTGGGCGGGCAGGGCGGCGGGCATGGCGATCTCTCGGGCGACGGGCTCGGGCAGGAGCCGGAAGGGTGGAGGCCTGCAGCTTACCCCAGCCCTTCCGGCGAACCCTAACCCGCCTGTGGCGGTCTGCATCGGCAGTGCAGATCGCTCCCGGCGCTGGCTACACTGGAGCGGCTGTCATTCGTCTCTAGCCCCAAGGAGAAACGGGGAATGTCCGAGCTTCGCTTCGCACGTCTGGTGTTGGGTCTGCAGGCCCTGGTCTGGTTTGGCCTCGCCCTGGCGCATTGGTTCTATCCCTACGAGATGGCCAATGCCCGTGGCATGGTACTGATGGATTCGGCGTCGGTGGCCGAGGCGCGGGTCTGGTACGGCGGCATGCAATTCGCCCTGGCGCTGTTCGCCGTGCTGGCCTTTCGCCGAGCGGAATGGCTGTCGGCCGGCCTGCTGCTGGTGGCCTTCGTGCAGCTGACGCTGTTCGTGGTGCGGCTGATCAGCGGCGTACTGGGCGAGTCGGCCACCGCCGAGCTGGATCTCTATTCCCAGGGCTATCGCCTGGTGATCGGCATCCTGGCCCTGCTGGCGCTGCGCGCCCATCGCCGCCACGAGCAGCGAGAGCTAGAGAATCGCCGCCTGTACCAGGGCCAGTAGGCGGACCGGCGCCAGCCGCTAGCGTCCGGGACGGGGCCGCGCGGTGTCGATCTGATCGCTGCGGGCGAGGCCCAGGGTCAGTTGGCGACAGAGGTCGAGGAATTCGACCATGGCCCCGGTCTGGTACTTCTGCTTGTGCCAGATGAAGCAGAACTGGCGACGCAGATCCAGGGTCGGCGTCGCGATGGGCACCAGGGTGCCGCGGGCGAAGGCATCGCGCAGCGCCAGCCGTGACAGACAGCCGATGCCCAGCCCCGACTCCACCGCGCGCAGGATGGCCTCGGTGTGTTCCAGCTCCAGGCGCACGTCCAGTGGCTGGGCGTGGTGCCGCATGGCCTGGTCGAAGGTCAGGCGGGTGCCGGAGCCCTGTTCGCGCAGGATCCAGGCCTGGGCTTCCAGTTCGGCCTGGGCGGCCTGTCTGCCTGCCAAGGCGTGTCCGGGCGCGCAGAACGCCACCAGTTCGTCCTCGATCCAGGGTTGCACCTCCAGATCCGGATGCTGGCAGTCGCCCTCGATCAGGCCTAAGTCGATGTCATGGTTGGCGATGCGCTGCACCACGCTGGCGGTGTTGTGCACGTGCAGCCGCACCCGGCAGTCGGGATGGCGCTGCATGAAGTCGCCCAGCAGCAGGGTGGCCAGGTAGTTGCCGATGGTGAGGGTCGCGCCGACCTCCAGGGAACCGAAGCCGGTCTTGCCGCGCAGCAGGTTTTCCACCTCGGCGCTGCGATCGAGCAGGGCCACCGCCTTGGGCAGCAACTGGCGGCCCAGGGCGTTGAGCGTCAAACGCTTGCCGGCGCGGTCGAACACCCGGCAGTCGAATTGCCGTTCCAGTTCGCCCAAGGCGGTACTGGTGGCCGACTGCGACAGACTGAGCGCCTCGGCCGCCCGGGAAACGCTTTCCTGGCGGGCCACGGCGACGAAGACCTCGAGTTGACGCAACGTGAATCTCATATCTGCCTTTTGGATAACCTATATTCGAATTATTCATTTCACGGATATTTTCCCCCTCTATAAACTGTCGCGCAATTTCTATCCAGCCCCGGGCTGTACCGATTTTTCCTGGAGTCATCGATGAGCAACCTGTACACCGAGCGCGTCCTGAGCGTTCATCACTGGAACGACACCCTGTTCAGCTTCAAGACCACCCGCAATGCGGGCCTGCGTTTCGAGAACGGTCAGTTCGTGATGATCGGCCTGGAAACCGAAGGCGGTCGTCCGCTGATGCGTGCCTACAGCATCGCCAGCCCCAACTATGAAGAGCACCTGGAGTTCTTCAGCATCAAGGTGCCGGACGGCCCCCTGACCTCGCGCCTGCAGCACCTCAAGGAAGGCGACAACCTGATGGTCAGCCGCAAGCCCACCGGCACCCTGATCCTCAGTGACTTGAAGCCCGCCAAGCACCTCTATCTGCTGAGCACCGGCACCGGCATGGCGCCCTTCCTGAGCACCATCCAGGATCCGGAGACCTACGAGCGCTTCGAGAAGGTGATCCTGGTCCACGGCGTGCGCTACGTGAACGAGCTGGCCTACGCCGACTTCATCACCAAGACCCTGCCGGAGCACGAATTCATCGGCGACCTGGTCCGCGAGAAGCTGATCTACTACCCCCTGGTCACCCGCGAGGAATTCCGCAACCAGGGTCGTCAGACCGACCTGATGCGCAGCGGCAAGCTGTTCGCGGACATCGGCCTGCCGCCGATCAATCCGCAGGACGACCGTGCCATGATCTGCGGCAGCCCGAGCATGCTGGACGAGACCAGCGCCGTGCTGAACGAATTCGGCCTGACCATCTCGCCGCGCATGGGCGATCCGGGCGACTACCTGATCGAGCGCGCCTTCGTCGAGAAGTAACGCGACCCGGCTTCCCGAAAACCCGCCCTCCGGCGGGTTTTTCGTTTCCGCGGCCCGGTGGGCTGAACTCCCCCGGCGCCGGACCGGTCGGTTGCTGCAAGGCGTGTCATGGCGACACGCCATTGCCGGGAGCCCCCATGAAGCCCTATGTGATCTGCCATATGATGTCGTCGGTCGACGGTCACGCCCTCACCGACGGCTGGGATCGCGCCGTCAAGAAACAGGCCGATGCCACCTACGAGCGCCTGGCCGAGCGCTTCGCCTTCGATGCCTGGGCCTGTGGCCGGGTGACCATGGAAGAGATCGCCCACGGCGAGGGCTATCCCACCGGCGTCGCCCAGGCGCCCATCCCGCGCACCCACCATTTCGCCCGGCGCGACGCCGCGAAGTACGCCATCGCCATCGATCCCCAGGGCAAGGTGGCCTGGAAGCAGAACGAGGCCCTGGATTCCCACGTGGTGGCAGTGCTCACCGAAGGCGTCAGCGACGACTACCTGACGCACCTGCAGAACATCGGCGCCTCCTATGTCTTCGGCGGAGAGCACGAACTGGATCTGAGCGCCGTGCTGGAGCTGCTGAACGCCGAGCTGGGCATCGAGCGCCTGGTGGTGGAGGGCGGCCCCCATGTCAGCGGTTCCTTTGTCGCCGCCGGCCTGGTGGACGAGATCAGCGTGCTGATCATTCCGCTGGTGGATGGCCGCGGTGCCCATCCGGCCTCCTTCGAGATCGCCGAGCAGGCCTGGCAACAGCCGCTCTACCTCAAGCTGGACGCGGCCGAGGCCCAGGACGACGGCAGCGTCTGGCTGCGTTATCGCCGCGGCTAGCCGAGGGCCTTGGCCAGGGCCAGGGCGTCGGCATCCGCTTCCGCCTGGGCCTGCAACGGACAGACCCCGTTGGCATAGCGGGCGATCACCTCGGGCACCTGGGCCAGGGGCACCGGGCGGCTGATGTGGTAGCCCTGGATGAAGTCGCAGCCCAGGGCGCACAGCAGCCGTAGCTGCTCCAGGTGTTCGACGCCCTCGGCGGTGACCTTGAGCTTGAGCGGCCGGGCCATGCCGATGATGGCCTGGACGATCTGATGATCGGCATTGCCCTCGGCCAGGCCGATGATGAAGGAGCGGTCGATCTTCACGGTGTCGATCGGCAGGCGCTTGAGATAGGCCAGCGACGAATAGCCGGTGCCAAAATCGTCGATGGACACCGTCACGCCCAGGTCGCGGATGCGCTGCAGCAATTCGGCAGTGGGCTGCACGTTCTTGACCAGGGCGTTCTCGGTGACCTCCAGTTCCAGCCGTCGCGGCGATAGCCGGTGGTCGTCCAGGCGCCAGGCGATCTGCCCGGGCAGGGCGTCGTTGCTCAGGCTGAGCGCCGAGCAATTCACCGCGATGCGCAGGTCCGCCAGGCCGGCGGCGGTTAGCTCGGCCAGGTCCTGGCAGGCGCGCCTGAGCACCCAGGCGTCCAGTTCCTCGATGAAGCCGTTGGCCTCGGCCACCCCGAGAAAGACATTGGGCGCCAGCATGCCCAGGCGCGGATGATCCCAGCGGATCAGGGCTTCGGCCTTGTCCAGCTGGCCGCTGGCGACATCGAGGATCGGTTGGTAGTAGAGCTGCAGGCCACGTTCCTCGACCAGCGCTTCGCGCAGTTCGGCTTCCAGCTCCAGCTGCAGCGAGATCTTCTCGCGCAGGGTCTCGTCGAAGAAGCTGTAGGTGTTGCGGCCATTGCCCTTGGACAGATAGAGCGCAAGATCCGCGCTCTTGAGCAATTCTTCGCAGCAGCCGCCGTCGCGGGGATAGAGGCTGATGCCGATGCTGGTGGTCATCACCAGGGTGCGGTTGCCGATGGTGACCGGATTGCGCAGCCGCTCCAGGATGCGCTGGGCGAGTTGCCTGGCTTCCTCGGGCCCGGCGAGGCTGGCGAGGATGCAGAATTCGTCGCCACCGAAGCGGGCCACCAGATCGCCTTCGCGCACCGCGTCGCGAATGATCCTGGCCATGGCCACCAGCAGCTGGTCGCCGGCGTCGTGGCCGAGGCTGTCGTTGATGCGCTTGAAGTGATCGATGTCGAGAAACATCACCCCCAGGCTGCGCCCCTGCTGGGCGTGGCGTTCGAGGATCTCGGCGAAGGCCTGGTTGAAGGCGCGGCGATTGTGCAGGTCGGTGAGGGGATCGTAGTGCGCCGCCTGTTGCAGCGAAGCGCGGGCTTCGTCGAGCTGGCCGACCAGGGAATTGACCCGCTCCAGGTCGTTTTCCTTGCGCTGCAGCTGACGATCCGCCCAGGCCGCGCCCAGGCCGCCTATCCCCAGGAGCAAGGCGATGATGGCGATGCCGACGCCGAGCTGCCAGGAATTGCTGGCGCCCTGCAGGGTGCTTTCGGTCTCGGCGGGTGCGATCAGCACCATGGACCACATGCCGGTGAAATGCATGGCGGCGATCGCCAGGCCCATCACCAGGGCGGTGGCGATGCGCAGCCAGCGATAGATGCCGGTGTAGTGGCGGCGAAAGATCTGGATCAGTTGCAGGGCGGCGAAGCTGGCCCCTACGGCGATGCCGATCGACAACAGGAAGGGCAGCGGGCGATAGAGCACCACCGCCTCGGTGTTTACCGCGGCCATGCCGGTGTAGTGCATGAGCACGATGCCCACGCTCAGCACCGTGCCGGCCTTGAGCCGCTGACCCAGGGTGAGGTCGGGCTGACTGAGGGCGGGCATGGCCATGAGTCCGGCCAGCACCACGATCAGCAGCGAGGCCAGGGTGATGAGGAGGTCGTAGTGCACCCGGGTGGGCACGGTGAAGGCCAGCATGGCGATGAAGTGCATGCCCCAGACGCCGAAGCCGAAGCTCAGGGCGCCCATCAGACTCCAGGCCCGCCGCCGCGCCAGGGTACGGGTCTGGCCGATGCGCTCGGCGAACACCAGGGTGACGTAGCAGGCACTGACGGCGACGAGATAGGCGAGCGCCACCAGCCAGCCGTCATGCTGGCCGTGCAGGTGCACCTGCTCCTGGGCAAGAGGGGCGACGAGGAAGTCGAGTCCCAGCCAATTGTTCATTCCGTGGCCTCGGCAGGAAGTCTGGCGCGGCTGGAGGAAGACGGCCCGGCGGGATCTCCAACCCGGGTAGATTTCACCACGGCAACCTGCGCTCTAAGGTTAGCTTGCCTTGCCCTATCGGCGTGGTGAAGAGGGGCTTGAGCCCGGAGCCCTGCAGTTAGCGCGCGAGGTTTTTTTGGAGCGGCAAAGTTACTCGATCACCCGGCAGGCGCAGGCCGGCCAAGCGCTCTGGATAGCTAGCTAGCGACTTCTTGATATCACCTGGCCATCGCTATGACCGTTCGTCGAACAGAGTGCTGACGAACGGTCATGATGGGATAAAAGCGGCCGAAAAGACCGACGTGAAAGGATTCAGCTGACCACGCGATAGCAGGGCTCGTAGGCCGCGCCGCCGGGTAGCTTCATGCGATGCTGCTCGACGAAGGCCTGCAGCAGCCGATCCAGCGGACGCATGATGTCGGGATCGCCATGGATCTCGTAGGGCCCGCGCTCCTCGATCAGCTGGATGCCCTTGGCCTTGACGTTGCCGGCGACGATGCCCGAGAAGGCGCGGCGCAGGTTGGCGGCCAGCTCATGGGGCGGCACGGCATGGGTCAGCTGCAACGCGGCCATGTTCGCGTGGGTGGGATCGAAGGGACGCTGGAAGCTTTCCTCGATGCGCAGCAGCCAGTTGAAGTGGAAGGCGTCGTGGCGCTCGCGACGGAATTGCTTGACCGCCTTGAGGCCCTGGGCCATCTGCCGGGCCACCTCGGCCGGGTCGTTGACCACGATCTGGTAGTGGCGCTGGGCGGCTTCGCCCAGGGTGGCGCCGATGAAGGCGTGCAACTGCTCGAGATAGGGCGCGGCGCTCTGCGGCCCGGTAAGCACCACCGGGAAGGGGATGTCCCGGTTGTCCGGGTGCATGAGGATGCCCAGCAGGTAGAGGAATTCCTCCGCCGTGCCGGCGCCGCCCGGGAAGATGATTATGCCGTGGCCGACGCGGACGAAGGCCTCCAGGCGCTTCTCGATGTCGGGCAGGATCACCAGTTCGTTGACGATGGGATTGGGCGCCTCGGCGGCGATGATCCCCGGCTCGGTAAGGCCCAGGTAGCGACCGCCCTGCAGGCGCTGCTTGGCGTGGGCGATGGTGGCACCCTTCATCGGGCCCTTCATCACGCCCGGGCCGCAGCCGGTGCAGATGTCCAGGCTGCGCAGGCCGAGTTCGTGACCGACCTTCTTGGTGTACTTGTATTCCTCGGTGCTGATGGAGTGACCACCCCAGCACACCACCATCTTCGGCTCGACGCCCGCGCGCAGGGTGCGGGCGTTGCGCAGCAGGTGGAAGACGTAGTCGGTGATGCCCTCGGAGCTTTCCAGGTCGATGCGCAGGCTGCTCTGCTCGCTCTCGGTGTAGACGATGTCGCGCAGGGCGCTGAACAGCATCTCCCGGGTGCTGGCGATCATCTCGCCGTCGACGAAGGCGTCGGCCGGGGCGTTGATCAGTTCCAGGCGCACGCCGCGGTCCTGCTGATGGATGAGTATCTCGAAGTCCTGGTAGGCCTCGAGGATGGTCTTGGCGTTGTCGCTGTGGGCGCCGGTGTTGAGGATGGCCAGGGCGCACTGGCGAAAGAGCTGGTAGAGGTTGCCCGAGCCGGCGGCGCTGAGCTGCTGAACCTCGCGCTGGGAAAGGGTCTCCAGGCTGCCCTTGGGGCTGACCTGAGCGTTGATGACCTGTCTGCTTGGAGCCATAGATGCTTCCCTATCGGTGATACGGCCGAACGGCGGCCGTAGCCGGGTGCGGATCGCCTCATGCGATCCGGCAATGTCATTGTTGGGGCCTTGGCCGCCGGAATGCAAACCGGGCCGCGTCAGGACGCCGCGGTCACGTCCAGCACCCGGATCTGGTGCGCGGTCGGATAGTGCCAGTGCACCTCCACATCCCAGAGGCGCACCCCATAGCGGCGCTCGGGCGCCGGCACCTGGTAGGCCGGCCGGGGGTCCTGGGCCAGGCACTGCTCGATCAGCTCGGCCAGGGGCTCGCCCAGGCGCTGGCCATGGGCCTCGGCCTGGACCCGCGCCGCGTCCGCCCAGCCTACCGCCAGGGCCGGCGGCGGCGCCTCGGCGATGGCGTTGTGGGCGCCCGGCGGGCTGTCGGCGTAGGGCACATAGGGCTTGATGTCCAGCACCGGGGTGCCGTCGAGCAGATCGATCCCCGAAAGCAGCAAACGCCCCGGCTCCAGGCCGTCGAGGCGGACTACCGACTGGCCGATGCCATTGGGCCTGTGGGTGGCGCGGGTGGCGAAGACGCCCAGGTAGCGATTGCCCCCCAGGCGCGGTGGGCGCACCCGCAGGCGCGGCTGGCTTTCCAGGGCCTGGTGGAAGAGGAACAGCAGCCAGACATGGCTGACGCCTTCCAGGCCCGCCACCGCCTCGGGCCGGTCGAAGGGCGGCAGCAGTTCCAGCACGCCACGGGCGGCCGGGGCCAGCGCGGGTTGCCGGGGAATGGCGAATTTCTCCTTGAAGCAGGAGCGGACGTGGCCGATGGGGGTGACGCTGTACTGCATGGGGCGGAGCCGTCTGACGCAGGGCCGGTCATTATGCCCTGCCCGAAGCCTCCGCGACCGCCGCGGCCGATGCCTCGCCGGCGTTGCGGCGCACCCCGCGCAGATTCATCGCCGCCAGACCCAGCTGCAGCACGATCAGGGCATAGGCCTCGGCTTGCAGGCCCCAGGCGATCCACAGGCCGTTGCTCAGCAGGAACACCCAGAAGCCGAGGTTGCGCCGGCCCTGGCGCTGGGAGGCCACCAGCCAGGCGGCGAGCAGGGTGATGGCCATGGCCGGCCATTGCAGCAGATCGAGCGCTTCCATGGAAAACCTTCAAAAGAATGACTAATGAAGGTGAGCCCTGGGAGGCGTCCCGAGTTCCGGGCGCCGGATTCAGGGCGCCGGATGGCGCGCCCGGGCATAGGCGATGAAGCCGTCGATATCGGCGCTGCACAGGTGTTCGCCGGCAGCCAGGATCTCCGCCTCGGGCCAGTCCCACCAGGCGATGGCGAGCAGCGCCTGGCAGGTGGCCTCGGCAAAGCGTCCCTTGATGAAGCGCGCCGGATTGCCGCCCACCACCGCATAGGGTGGCACGTCGCGGGTGACCACGGCACCGGCGGCTACCACGGCGCCATGGCCGATGGTGACGCCGGAAAGGATCAGCGCATCGGTGCAGATCCAGCAGTCGCTGCCGATCACCACGTCGCCGCGGGTGCCGCCGTAGTCCCTGATGTGGGCCAGGTCGTCGACGAAGGCGGGGAAGGGATAGGTGGTCACCCAGTCCAGCCGGTGCAGGCCGCCGAGGAGGATGCGCACGCCCTCGGCGATGGAGGTGTAGCGACCCAGGCGCAGGGTGGCGCCTTCCTTGAGATCGAATACCTGCGGCGCACCATAGGTGCCGGCGCCGATCTCGTAGTCGGGCAACTCGCGGCGCAGGCGCGCCGTGCGCTGATGCAGGCGGGGCAGGGCGGCCAGGGCCTGGCGTTCACGTTTCTTGCGCAGCTTGTCGAGAAAACCCATGGCGATGCCCTGGCGAAAAGTATCCGGCAGGATACCGAAGCGCCCGGGCCGCGCTCAATCGTCGGGGTCGGGTTGATCGCCCGCGAGGATCGGCAGGCCCAACTGGTCGGCGAGATCCTGGAGGTCACTGGCTTCCAGATCCCAACCGCCGCTGGACACCTCGCCACCGGCCGGGCCCTTTTCCCGGGGGCGCTGGATGAAGGCGGTGGCCAGCCCCAGCTCCTTGGCCGCCTGCAGGTCACCGTTGTGGGCGGCGCAGAGCATCACCTGTTCCGGTTGCAGGTCGAGCAGGGCGCAGGCGCCCAGGTAGACCTCCGCGGCTGGCTTGTAGCGCTGGAAGAGATCGGCGCCAAAGAGCATGTCCCCGGGCAGTCCTGCATGGCGGGCCATGTCCAGCAGCAGGCTGACGTTGCCATTGGACAGGGCGCAGACCGGATAACCCTGGCGCAGCCGCGTGAGGCCCGGCACGGCGTCCGGCCAGGGGGTCAGCTGGTGCCAGAGGCGATTGATCCAGGCCACCTCGGCGGTGGTCAGGCCGACCAGTCCATGGCGTGGCAGCAATTCGTCCAGCGCCAGGCGATGGACCTCGTCGAGGGGCAGCCAGGGCAGGCTGCGCGCGGCGATCTGCGGCAGGATGGCCTCGTAGGCTTCGGCACGCCAGGCATCGGCCAGCCGCTCCCAGTCGCCCCGGACGCCATGCTTGGCCGACAGCCCCTGCAAGCCCTCGACCAGGCTGCCGCGCCAGTCCACCACGGTGCCGAAGACATCGAAAAGTAGCGCCCGAACGGTCGTCGTCATGGGTAGACTCCTGCGGAAGGTTGTCTCCACCAGACGGAGCACGCATGACCGGGGTTCCCCCGGAGTGCCCGAAGGTCACCTCTCGCCAAAGGATCCCTGCATGACACTGCGTCACCTCAGCCACTGGGTGTTCGACCTGGACGGCACCCTGACCCTGGCGGTACACGACTTCGCCGCCATTCGCCGGCACCTGGGCATTCCCGAGCAGGCCGACATCCTCCACCACCTGGCCGAGCTGCCGGCCACCGAGCGCGAGGCCAAGCACGCCTGGCTGTTCGAGCACGAACGCGGACTGGCCGTCGCCGCCCGCCCGGCGCCGGGCGCAGTGGCCCTGATCCGTCACCTGCACGAAGAGGGTCGCCCGCTGGGCATCCTCACCCGCAATGCCCGGGATCTGGCGCTGCTGACGCTGGCCGCCATCGGCCTGGAGGACTGCTTCGATCCGCCTGCCGTGCTGGGGCGCGACGAGGCGGCGCGCAAGCCCGATCCGGGTGGCCTGCTGCGGCTGGCCGACCTCTGGCAGGTGGCGCCGGCCCGCCTGGTGATGGTCGGCGATCACCGCTACGACCTGGAGTGCGGACGGGCCGTGGGCTGCCACACCCTGCAGGTCAATCAGCCGGGCGATCCCTGGCCGGCGGCGCGTGACCAGCGCTTCGCGGATTGCTGCGAATTGCTGGCGGCCCTTCAGAACGCCGGCTAGCGAGCAAACAGCGCCCGGCGGCCGGCGGGCGAGGTGAAGATGGCGTCGCCGTTGTGACCGACTCCGGGGACCTCGACCAGCCGCTGGCGCAGCCCTGGATGACGGCCTTGCAGGTAACGGTAGTAATTCAGTCCGCGGGCCAGGCGATAGGGGCCCTGGGCCTCGGCGGCGCAGCCCTTGTCCAGCGCCGGATGGTTGGGGTCGGTGTCCTCGGCGCCCAGCAGATAGGTGAGGTCGAGCCCTGCATAGTGCTGCTCCAGGCTGGTTGCCGGGCGTCCTTCGGCATAGGCCGGCAGGCCCTGCATGCCGTATTTCCAGGTGTCGTAATCCGGGCAACTGGCGGCGTCGGCGAAGGGCACGGGCCGGCCCTGGGCATCCGGACGGCGGGCATCGAAATAGGCATAGGACGACGGATTGGCCACCACGTACCTCAGGCGGATGCCGCGGGCGGCGAGGGCGCGCTCGCCCTGGCCGAGCACGGCGTAGCGCTGCACCACCTGGCCACCGCCGGAATGCCCGGCGATCACCACCTCCTGCAGATTGGGCAGCAGCCGGCGCTCCGCCAGCCGTGCGAGCAGGGCGTCGAACACGGCGAAGCTGCTCAGCGGCTGCGGACCCAGGGCGGGTTCGCCACCCATCCAGGCATTGCCCTGCCAGCGCAGCAGGGTGTCCGGTAGCCGATGCCGGTGGACGTCCGTTTCGTTGAGGAACTGCGGGGCGATCACCAGGGTGTCCGCCGCGGCGCCGGCCGCCGCCGTGGCCGTCTCGCCGGAACGGAAATAGGTCACGGCATTGCGCAGGCGGCCATGCACGATCACCAGGGCGCGGCGGATTTCCGGATGGGGCTGGTTCCAGTCGGCCGACAGCTGCAGGGTAGCCTGCGCCTGGCCGATCGGTAGCCGGTCGCCGACGATGCGGGCGACCCCCTCATGAGGCGCCGCCAGGGCGGAGCCCCAGGCCAGGGCCAGGCACAGCGCGAGCAGGCGACGCATCGGGGATCTCCCGGTAGAGGTCAGAGCGCCTTGGCGGCGAAGGTGTCGCAGTTCTCCACCTTGCCACTGTCGAAGCCGGTACGGAACCACTTGACCCGTTGCGCGGAGCTGCCATGGGTGAAGGAATCCGGTACCACGCGGCCCTGGGACTGACGTTGCAGGCGGTCATCGCCAATGGCGTTGGCGGCGTTCAGCGCCTTCTCCAGGTCACCCGGCTCCAGCCAGTTCAGCCGCTTCTGGGCATCGTTGGCCCAGACCCCGGCATAGCAGTCGGCCTGCAGCTCCAGACGCACCGACAATCCGGTGGCACCCTCGGTGGGAATGCCGCGACGGCGCGCCGCTTCCATCTTGCTGGTGGTGCCGGTGAGGTTCTGCACATGGTGGCCGACCTCGTGGGCGATCACGTAGGCGCGGGCGAAATCGCCGTCGGCGCCGAAGCGCTGCTGCAGTTCCTGGAAGAAGGTGAGGTCCAGGTAGACCTTGCTGTCCGCCGGGCAATAGAAGGGACCGCTGGCCGCGGTGGCGCCACCGCAACCGGACTGCACCTGGCCATTGAACAGCACCAGCTTGGGCGGCTGATACTGCTCGCCATGGGCCTGGAAGATGCGCGTCCAGGTGTTTTCGGTCTCGCCCAGCACCACGCGGACGAAGTCCACCTGGCGATTGTCGGCCGGTGCGGTGGTCTCCTGCTGGCTTGGCGCGCTCTGGCCGCTGAGGCTGATCAGGTTGCCGAGGATCTGCGTCGGACTCTGGCCGCTGAGCAGGCCGAACACCACCACCAGGGCCACGCCACCCAGCCCGAGGCCGCCGCCGATCTTCATGCCGCGTCCACCGCTGGCCTGTTGCACGTTGTCGCTACGTTGTCCCTTGTCCCACTGCATGGCGCTTGCCTCCTGATCTTTGCTATCGCTAGGACCGCAGGGCGCGCCAAAAATGCATTACCGGAAATGACAACGCCCGCGACGGGCGCGGGCGTTGATGGCAGAGCGGAGCGCGGGATCAGGCCGCGGTCTGGCCCTGCTTGAGGCTTTGCATGTCGATCACGAAGCGGTACTTCACATCGCTCTTGAGCATGCGCTCATAGGCTTCGTTGATGTCCTGGATGGCGATCTGCTCGATGTCCGAGACGATGCCGTGCTTGGCGCAGAAGTCCAGCATCTCCTGTGTCTCGCGGATGCCACCGATGAGCGAACCGGCCAGCTGGCGGCGCTTCATCACCAGGTTGAACACGCTGGGCGCGGGGTGCGGCTCGGCGGGTACGCCGACCAGGGTCATGGTGCCGTCCCACTTGAGCAGGGTGAGGAAGGCGTCCAGGTTGTGCGGCGCGGCCACGGTGTTGAGGATGAAATCGAAGCTGTTCGCGTGCGCGGCCATCTCGTCTTCGTTCTTCGACACCACCACCTCGTCGGCGCCCAGGCGCAGGGCGTCGTCCTTCTTGTTGGCGCTGGTGGTGAAGAGCACCACGTGGGCACCCATGGCATGGGCGATCTTCACGCCCATGTGGCCCAGGCCACCCAGGCCGACGATGCCGACCTTCTTGCCCGGACCGACCTTCCAGTGGGCCAGCGGCGAATAGGTGGTGATGCCGGCGCACAGCAGCGGCGCCACGGCGGCCAGGTTCTCGGTGTGGCTTACCTTGAGCACGAACTTCTCGTTGACCACGATGTGGTCGGAGTAGCCGCCCTGGGTGTTCTCGCTACCACCGTAGAGGTTGCCGTTGTAGGTGCCGGTGAAGCCGTTCTCGCAATAGGATTCTTCGCCGGCGTCACAGGGGGCGCAGTGCTGGCAGCTGTCGACCATGCAGCCGACGCCGACGCTGTCGCCGACCTTGAAGTTCTTCACGTGGGCACCGACCGCGGTCACCTTGCCGACGATCTCGTGGCCGGGCACGGAGGGGAAGAGGGTGTTGTTCCACTCGTTGCGTGCGGTGTGCAGGTCCGAATGGCAGACGCCGCAGAAGAGGATGTCGATCTGCACGTCGTGGGCGCCGGGTTCGCGCCGCTCGAAGGAGTAGGGCGCCAGGGGCTGGTCGGCGGACTGGGCAGCGTAGCCTTGGGCTTGGCTCATGAGATACCTCATCTAGGTGGTGGAACCGGGGGGTGGAACGTCGCGGCCAGGCGGACCTGGCCAGGTGACAAACCGACGATCCTGCTGAGCCAGAGCCGACGGCGCCAATCGATCGTCTCGATAATCGTCATGCCGACCATCGATGGAACTCAGGGACGGGCGGGGGTGCGAGAGTTTACGACCGGGGTGCCCGCGCGGATGTTCCCGCGCCCGGCGCGGCGGCCGGGGCCGGTCGTCGCGCGGTCGTGGCTAGCGCGCGAGCTTAGGTGCCACGGTGGGTAGCAGGCGACTGGCCAGATGCTCCAGCAACAGTCGGACCCGCGGCAGGGTCTCGCGACTGCGCGGCCACACCAGGTTGATCGGCGAGCCCTCGACGCCGTGCTCGGGCAGCACGTCCACCAGGGCGCCGCTGGCCAGGTGAGTGGCTATCAGCCAGGTCGGCAACTGGGCGATGCCATGCCCGGCCAGGGCGGCCAGCACCTCGCCTTCGCCATCACCCACCACCAGGCGCGGCTGGAACACCCAGCGTTCGCTGTCGCCCGGTTGCTCGCCGCGCAACTGCCAGGGGCTGATCAGGCCATCGGCCTGGCGAAAGCCGATGCACTGGTGATCGACCAGCTCGGCCGGGGTCCGGGGTCGGCCATGCTGGGCGAGATAGGCCGGGGCGGCGCAGAAGACCTGGCGCTGGGTGCCGAGGAACCGATGCCCCAGGCTGGCCGGCCAGGCGTCGGAGCCACCGATGCGCACCAGGATGTCGATGCCCTCATGGACCGGATCGACGAAACGATCCGACAGCGACAGATCCGGTTGCAGCAGCGGATAGCGATGCAGCAGTTCCAGGATCAGCGGCAGCACATGCAGGCGGCCATAGGAGGCGGGCAGGTCGATGCGCACCCGGCCATGGGGTTCGCCGTCCTGGGCGGTCAGCCCCAGCTCGGCCTGTTCCAGCTCGGCCAGTACCCCAGTGCAGGTGCGGTAGAAGCTGGCGCCGGCCTCGGTCAGGGTCAGGCGGCGGGTGGTGCGCTGGAACAGCCGCACGCCCAGGCGGCTTTCCAGGCGGGCCACGCTCTTGCCGATGGCCGAGCCGGTGAGATTGAGGCGCTCGCCGGCCGCGGTGAAGCTGCCGAGATCGGCCACGGTGACAAAGACGTCGAGGCCCTTGAGGCGTTCGGAGGAATACACGGCTGGCTCCCGATTGCGGAATCTGATTCCTGTTAAACAGGAATTTATACCCAGGATACGCCGTTAATTCTCCAATAGGCTGGAATCAACCCTGAGACAAGGCACTCCCTTATCTACAACGCCTGCGACTACCGCAGGCCGTCTCTCATCCCTATCTGGAGGTTTCATGCGCAAGGGCACCGCTCTCATCGTCGGCGTGACCGGCATTTCCGGCTACAACCTGGCCAACACCCTGGTCGCCTCGGGCTGGACCGTCTACGGTCTGGCACGCAAGCCGGTGGCGCAGGAAGGCGTCATCCCGGTGGCCGCCGACCTGCTCGACGCCGAGTCCACCCGCCAGGCCCTGGCCGGCCTGCCGATCAGCCATGTGTTCTTCTGCACCTGGACCCGGCGTGCCACCGAGAAGGAAAACGTCGAGGCCAATGGCGCCATGATGGACAACCTTTGCCAGGCCCTGGATGGCGCGCTGCTGCAGCATCTGGCGCTGGTCACCGGTACCAAGCACTACCTGGGTTCCTTCGAGGAATACGGCAGCGGCAAGGCCGAGACACCCTTCCGTGAAAGCGAACCGCGCCAGGCCGGCGCCAACTTCTACTACACCCTGGAAGACATCCTCTTCGCCGCCGCCGAGCGGCATGGCTTCGGCTGGAGCGTGCACCGCTCCCACAGCATGATCGGCCAGGCCAAGGGCACCAACGCCATGAACATGGGCCTGACCCTGGCGGTCTATGCCTCCCTGTGCAAGGCCACTGGCCAGCCCTTCGTCTTCCCCGGTTCCCGTACCCAGTGGGACGGCATCACCGACGTCACCGACGCCGGTCTGCTCGCCGAGCAACTGGAATGGGCCGCCCTGGCGCCTGCCGCGCGCAACCAGGCGTTCAACACCGTCAACGGCGACGTCTTCCGCTGGCGCTGGCTGTGGGGCGAGATCGCCGCCTTCTTCGACCTGGAGCCGGCACCCTATCCCGAGCAGCCCATGCCGCTGGAAGCGCGGCTGAAGGACGTGGCGCCGGCGCAGTGGCGCCAGCTCGCCGAGGAGCACGACCTGGTGGAAGCCGATGTCGACAAGCTTGCCTCCTGGTGGCACAGCGATGCCGACCTGGGCCGCGAGATCGAGTGCCTCAACGACATGACCAAGAGTCGTGACCTGGGCTTCTTCGGCTATCGCGACACCCGGGCGAGCTTTCTCGACCTCTTCACCCGGCTGCGGGCCCAGCGCCTGATTCCCTGAGCCGCTCTGGATCGCCGGTTGCCGTGAACGCAGGCAGCCGGCGGTGTTCACCGGCTGTTTCCGGGGCGCAGAATGAGCTTTCTGTCGCAGGATGCGCCCCATGCTCGAAACCCTCGCTGCCCTGAATCCCGCCTTCAGCCCCATCGACTGGCTGTTCATCGAAGCCATCGTGGTCCTGGCCTATCTGATCTTTGGCGTCGCCGGCTTTGGCAGCGCCCTGGTCGCCGGTCCCTTGCTCACCAGCTGGATGCCCCTGTCACGCATCGTGCCCTTGCTGGTGATGCTGGATTTCCTCGCCTCCTTCCACAACTGGCTGCCGGATCGCCGCGCCATCGCCGGCCGCGAACTCGGACGGCTGCTGCCGATGCTGCTGCTCGGCGCGGCCCTGGGCACCTACCTGCTTATGCGCACCGATGCCCGACTGCTGATGCTCTGGCTGGGCCTCTTCGTGGTCGTCTATTCCACCTACAGCCTGCTCACCCCCAAGGGCTTTCGCCAACTGGCACCAGTCTGGTCGATCCCCGCAGGTGGCGTCGGAGGCTTGTGCGGTGCCCTGTTCGGCAGCGGCGGCTTTCTCTATGCGCTCTATCTCAATGGTCGCCTGCAGGACAAGAATGCCATCCGCAGCACCCAGAGTTTTCTCATCGGCTGCAGCGCCTCCATCCGCATCGTCCTGCTGCTGATCGCCGGCGCCTACAGCGACGGCCGCCTGCTGCTCCTCGCGGTCTGCCTGCTGCCCGCCATGCTGCTCGGCGGCTGGATCGGCCGCCACCTGCAACGCCGCCTTTCCCGCGAACGCTTCACCCGCCTGGTGACTTGGCTGGTGCTGATCTCGGGCGTGACCCTGATCGGGCGGTATCTGGCAGGGTAGCGGGCTTATCGCGGGCATGCCGGTGCGCCTCGCGGCCATGGGCCGCTCCTACTGTAGGAGCGGCCCATGGCCGCGAGGCTCTCAGACGCCGTAGCCTGGTAGGGTGGAAAACCACGTAGCGTTTTCCACGCGACGCTGTCACCTTCGGGAACTCCCAAGCCGATCCGCCTCTCCGCTCTACAACACCCGTGGCGGAGAATCCTCCATGCTCACCTCCATCCAGGCCGGCGTCTTGGACGTGGCCTATCGGGTCCAGGGACCGGAAACTGGCGCGCCGGTCCTGCTGCTGCATGGCTTTCCCTACGATATCCACGCCTACGCCGAGGTGGCTGATGAACTGGCCGCCGCTGGCTGCCGGGTCCATGTGCCCTATTTGCGCGGCTACGGTGCCACCCGCTACCTGAGCGCCGACACCCCGCGCTCCGGCCAGCAGGCGGCCCTGGCCCATGACGTTCTGGCGCTGCTCGATGCCCTGGGCCTGGAGCGGGCGACCCTGGCCGGTTACGACTGGGGTGGCCGCGCCGCCGGCATCGTCGCCGCCCTCTGGCCCGAGCGGGTGGCGGGGCTGGTGCTGGGCGACGGCTATCCGATCCAGGACATTGCCGCCGCGGCCACCCAGCCGGCCGAACCGGCGGCGGAGCTGCGCTATTGGTACCAGTACTACTTCCATGGCGAGCGAGGTCGCGCCGGGCTGGCGAAACATCGCCGCGAATTCTGTCGACTGCTCTGGTCGCTGTGGTCACCCAGCTGGCGCTTCAGCGACGCCACCTACGCGCTTACCGCCGCGGCCTTCGACAATCCCGATTTCGTCGACACCGTGATCCACTCCTATCGCCACCGCTATGGCCTGGCACCGGACGATCCGGCCTATGCCGAGACCGAGCGCCGGCTCGCCGCTCAGCCACCCATCCGCGTGCCCAGCACGGTATTGGCCGGTGCCGACGATGGGGTCACAGCGGTGCAGGGTGAAGCCAGGGTGGCGCAGCACTTCAGCGGACCCTTCCGCTACGAGGTGTTACCTGGCTGCGGCCACAACCTCCCCCAGGAAGCCCCCGCCGCCTTCGCCGCCGCGGTACGGGAGCGCCTGCCGTAGGTTGGGTTGAGACAGCTTCATCGTCGAAGCCCAACAGCGTTCAAGCCTGGACAATGTTGGGCTTCGCTACGCTCAACCCAACCTTGTATCTCTCCTGGGTAATGGGATTAGCTACCTCATTAC
>NZ_WHOV01000298.1:0-441 GCF_009765395.1 Pseudomonas sp. BAV 4579
GCTGTCCTCATCATCCTCAGCGGCAGGCGCGGCCTGGAACAGCGTCTTCCAGCCAGGCACGACGAGGCGCTTGCCCACCGCCCGCAACGCCACCTGGTTGCAGTCGAAATCAGCCACCGTCCGGTCGAACTCGTGGTGGGGCATGAACTGGGCGAGGTAGTGCGCGCGGATCAGGCTGTAGACCGCACGTTCCTTGTCGCTCATGGCCGCCAGGTTGGCGGGCTCCAGGGTCGGGATGATGCCGTGGTGCGCGGTGATCTTGGCGTCGTTCCAAGCCCGTGAGCGCTGCGCCGGATCGATGCTGGCCAGCACCGGGGCAATGGACGGATCAGTCCGGCGGATCGCCTCGAGCACGGCCGGCACCTCCGGCAGCATGCTGGTGGGCAGGTAGCCACAATCGGTCCTGGGGTAGGTCGTCGCCTTGTGCGTCTCGTACAGCGC
>NZ_WHOV01000043.1:0-28673 GCF_009765395.1 Pseudomonas sp. BAV 4579
CTGGACGTCGGCATCGGCGCAGGTGCTCAGCGCCTCCTGCAGGCGCTCGCCCACGGCGATCAGGTCGGCATGGCGGGTCACCGGCTGGCGCTGCTGGCTGAGCTTCAGGCCCTTGAGGATCAGCGCGACACCCAGGCAGGCCGCCACGGTGGCCGCCGCGCCACTGCCCGGCGTCGGCAGGGTGGAGCCGGTCCCGTCGCGGAACTGGGCGAGGGTCTGCTGCCAGAGAGTAGAGGTTTCGTTCATGCCAACCGCCTGCGAGCAAAAGGGAAGGGGATTCGGTCACGACCGACCGCAGTTTGGATTGTGGGAAACGGCTGAGGTTCGCACGCTAAGTGCAATAAGGGACAGGCTTTATTTCGATTTACGTCGTACCTCGGACGCCGTGTCAGTCAGAGCAATCCTGAAACAATAAGTTACAAGGAGTCTTCCGTGGCTGCTGCTGCGCTCGCCTGGATCATCCACGACAGCCGGCTGCTCTTCTGCTGTCTGGCCGCCATCCTGGCCAGCGTCCTGCTCCTTGGGGTCACCCGCCTGCCACCCTTGCTGTCCATCCTCGACGTACCTTCATCGCTGGGCGACCCGCCGAGACGGTGGCCAAGGTGTTCAGCAAGGGGCGTTCTGTGAGACCGGCATCATCATCGCGCCGGGTTCCAGGCTCGATGCGCTGATGGCCGAATCCCGCGCCGCCGACCGCATCGGCAGGTACCCTGCTGGGACCGGGCAAGGGCCGCAGCCTGCCGTGGGGCATGGCGCGGGTGGCCAAGGTGCGCGAGTCCTGCGGCCTGGAGCTCAAGCAGAGCCTGAGGGTCTGGTCGGTGCTGCAGACACTGGTTTGCATCACCGACCTCGCAGGTACGCTATTGTTGTCGCTCTGGATCTGACGAACACCTGCCCATGGATAACGACTCCTCCTCGAACCGGCCGCGGCGCCGCGATCTCTTTCTCGGCTTCTTCGGGCTGGGCATCACGGCCTTCGGCGGGGTGCTGCCGCTGGCGCGGCGCTACCTGGTGGAGAAGCGGCGCTGGCTGTCGGCGGAGGAGTTCACCGAATTGCTCGGCCTCTGCCAGTTCCTGCCGGGCGGCAACATCATCAACCTCTCGGTAGCGGTGGGCATGAGATTCGCCGGCTGGAGCGGCGCCCTGGCCGCTGCCGCCGGGCTGCTGGTGGGCCCGACCCTGGTGGTGGTCGGCCTGGGCGTGCTCTACGACCGCTACCATGACGATCCCCTGGTGGGTCGCGCCTTCGCTGGGCTCGCCGCGGCGGCGGCCGGGTTGCTGGTGGCCATGGCGGTCAAGCTCGTCCAGCCCCTGCGCGGGCGCTGGCTGGCCCTGGGCATCGCCTGCCTGGCCTTTCTCGCCCTGGCGCTGCTCAAGTTGCCACTGCTCTGGACCATGCTGGTGCTCACCCCCATCAGCGTGCTGCTCAGTTATCGGCAGGGTCTATGAGTACGACCCTGCTGGCGCTGGCGCTGATCTTTACCCAGTTGTCGCTGCTGGCCTTCGGCGGTGGCAACTCGGTGTTGCCGGAGATGCAGCGCCAGGTGGTGACCGTGCATGGCTGGATGAGCGCCGCCGACTTCGCCGCGCTATTCGCCCTGGCCCAGGCCGCGCCCGGTCCCAATCTGATGATCGTGCCGCTGATCGGCTGGCACGTGGCTGGCTGGCCGGGGCTGCTGGTGACCTCCCTGGCCAAGTTCGTGCCGTCCTCGCTGCTGACCCTGGGCGTGCTGCACCTCTGGCAGCGCTTCGCCGACCGCCCCTGGCGTCGTCATCTGCAGGCCGGGCTGGTACCGGTCACCGTCGGCCTGGTGGCGGCCAGCGCCTGGCTGGTGGGCAGCAGCGTGGCCACCGCGCCGCTGTGGGTGCTGATCCTGGCGGCGGGCGCCCTGGGCTCGCTGTTCACCCGCTGGCATCCGCTGTGGCTGCTGGCCGGCGGGGCCCTGGTCGGGGTGCTGTTCGGCCCCTGACCCGCCAGGGGGCCCAGGCACTGTCGCGCTCGGGCGGCGTCGAAGCCAGAACTTCACGCGAGAGCACCCCTGTGATCACCCGTCCCCAGAATCCCTCGCTGCGCGAACTGCTGTTCACGGTGCGCGGCTCCATCGTCCAGGCGATCTGGCCCAAGCTGCTCTATGTGATGCTGCTGAGCCTGGCGGTGACCCTGAGCCATGGCGTCATCCTGAGCTTCGACTTCGGCCTCACCACTACGCCCCTGACCCTCTGGGGCCTGACCCTGGCGATCTTCCTCGGCTTTCGCAACACCACGGCCTACCAGCGCTTCTGGGAGGCGCGCGGTCTGTGGGGTGAACTGCTGATCGCCGGGCGCAATCTGGCGCGCCAGGTCGAGACCCTGCTACCCGGGCTGCACGCGACCGAGCGCCGCCAGTTGCTGACTCCGCTGCTGGCCTTCGGTTATGCCTTGCGTGACCACCTGCGTCGTGAAGCGCCGTCTGCCGATCTGCAGCGGGTGCTGGCGGGGGAAGAACGCCTGCTCGCCGCGCCTCACCGACCCAGTGCACTGATCCGCCGGCTGGGCACCATGCTGGTTGCCCGGGCACGACAGGAAGGGCTCGGTGATCCACTGATCGCCAATGTCGATAACCAGCTGGACCGGCTGACCGCGGTGCTCAGCGGCTGCGAACGCATTCGCCAGACACCCATTCCCTATCCCTACATCCTGATGCTGCACCGGGTGGTGCACGTCTATTGCTTTCTGCTGCCGTTCTGCCTGGTGGACAGCCTGGGCTGGTTCACGCCGCTGGCGGTGCTGGTGCTGGCCTACACCTTCTTCGGCCTGGACGCCTTGGGCGACCAGATCGCCGACCCTTTCGGCACCCAGCCCAACCACCTGCCGCTCGATGCCCTCAGCCGCGGCCTGGAGATCGCCGTGCTGGATCTGCTGGGCGAGCCTACGCCAGAGCCGATCCGCGCGGAGGCGGGGTTGCTGAGATAAGGATGAACCGCGGCTCTGGCGCCGAACGCCTGCACGAATAGCCCCCTCTCCCCCTGGGAGAGGGTTGGGGTGAGGGCACGCCTCGCTACGACACCCAGTGGAAAAGGCTGCGCCGTTTTCCACGCTACGCCTGTCGATATGCCCGGTGGCGACTCAGTCCACTGCGTCCTTGGGTACCCGCCGCGGTCGCCTCACCAGCTCCCCGCGACAGTTCGGACACCGCCCCTGCAGCGGCCCGGCGGCGCATTCCGTGCAAAAGGTGCATTCATAGGAGCAGATCACCGCCTCTTCGCTTTCCATCGGCAGGGCCCTGGCACAGTGTTCACACGAGGTCCGCATTTCCAGCATGGCTGTCTCTCCCTGATCAGGCGCCAAAGCGCGCCGCGTAGTCCTGGGGGCTGACCGCCAGGTGCTTGTGAAAGGTGCGCCGGAGATTTTCCGGATGGCCGAAGCCGCACAGGCGCGAGACCGTGGCGATGGAGGCCTGGCCGGCCTGCAAGAGCACCCGCGCCGTCTCCAGGCGGACCTGCTCGACATAGCGGCCCGGGCCCATGCCCACTTCGCGGCTGAACAGCCGCGACAGGGTGCGTGGTGCCATATGGGCACGCTCGACCAGGCGCTCCAGCCCCAGGTCTTCCCCCAGGTGACCGGGAATCCAGTCGAGCAGGGCCGCCAGCCGTGGCGTCCGTCCCGGATCGGGCGCCAGACAGGCGCTGAATTGCGCCTGGCCGCCGGGACGGCGCAGGAACATCACCAGCCGGCGCGCTACTGCCAGCGCCAGCGGACGTCCGAGATCGGCTTCCACCAGCGCCAGGGCCAGGTCGATGCCGGCGGTGACGCCGGCCGAGGTAAAGACATGGGGATCGCCATCGCGCCCCAGGGGGTCGTAGGTATGCAGGCGATCGCCCTGGACCTCGATGGCCGCAAAGGTGGCGAGTTCGTCGACATAGGCCCAGTGGGTGGTGGCACGGCGACCGTTCAGCAGCCCGGCGCTGGCCAGCAGCAGGGCACCGGAACACACCGAGCCGAGCCGTCGCACCCGGGGTTCCAGATCGCGCAGCCAGGCCTGCAAGCCGGCATCCTGGCGTAGCGTCTCGATGCCTATGCCGCCGGGAATCAACAGGGTATCCACCTCGCCCACGTCGAGGTCGTACCAGCTCTGTTCGGCCTGGATACCGATACCGGCCGAAGTCCTGACCAGCCCCTCGGCGGCGCCCAGCAGGCGTAACTGATAGTAGGCGGGCAGGCCCTGGCGTTCCCGTTCCAGATTGGCCGAGGCGAATACCTGTAGCGGGCCGGTGACGTCCAGACTCATGACGTCGGGGTAGAGCAGGGCAGCGATCAGCGGCATGGATGGCTCTCCGTAGCGATCTGCCGAGCATGCCCTGGCTGCCAGTCTGGCGACAAGGTCAAAGACCCCACGGATCTCGCCATCCGGTGGCCGGTTGGATTTGGCGTGACTCGCGCCCGGCCGTATCATCGCCGCCCATGAACTACACCGATCCCAAGCAACTGGCGCCCCTGCTGGAAGCCATCCTGCTCGCCGCCGGCCGACCCCTGACCCTGGAACGCCTGGCCGAACTCTTCGAAGAGTACGAACGCCCCGAGCCCGCGCACCTGCGCGCGGGTCTCGCCGTGCTCGGCGGGTCCTGCCGCAAGCGCGGCTTCGAACTCAGGGAAGTGGCCTCCGGCTATCGCCTGCAGGTGCGCGAAAAGTACGCGCCCTGGGTCGGACGCCTCTGGGAGGAGCGTCCGCCGCGCTATTCCCGCGCCATGCTGGAGACCCTGGCGCTGATCGCCTATCGCCAGCCGATCACCCGCGGTGAGATCGAGGAAGTGCGCGGAGTGGCGGTCAACAGTCAGATCGTCAAGACGCTGCTAGAGCGCGACTGGATCCGCGTGGTCGGCTATCGCGACGTGCCCGGCCGCCCGGCGATGTTCGCCACCACCAAAACCTTTCTCGACTACTTCGACCTGCGCAGCCTCGACCAGCTGCCGCCGCTGGCCGAGGTGCGCCAGCTGGAACCCGAACCGGCCTCGGTGCTGGAAGACCCCGAGCTGAGCCTGGCGGCGCTGGGGGTAGGGGAGCCGAAGGACGAGGAGGACACCCTGGTGATCCCCGAGCGCACCAGTTTCCGTACCCTGCTCACCGAGCTGGACGCCATGGAGACCGGCCTCAAAACCGATTTCGATGATCTGCGCCAGGCGGCGGACGAGGAAGACGAGGGTTGAGTCAGGCCTGTTGGGCTTCGCGCCGCTCAACCCAGCCTACCCGCTGAACCACCCTCTTCAGCCGGAAGACGACCCCTCGCTCGATCAACCCCCTCTCCCTGTGGGAGAGGGCTGGGGTGAGAGTCCGCGTCACGATGAATGCCGAGTGGAAAAGGCTGCGCCGTTTTCCACGCTACGGTGCTCCCCTGACTGCGGAAGATCACCCTCGCTCGATCAACCCCCTCTCCCGGTGGGAGAGGGCTGGGGCGAGGGCCGGGCTTACGGGGTATGCCCCAGCGAAAAAAGCTGCGCCATTTTCCATGCTAGGGTTTTCCAGTTATCTGATGCGTATCGCGGCCATGGCGGTGCGCTGTAGCGACCGCTCCTACGGCAGCTGGATCTTCTGTAGGAGCGGCCCATGGCCGCGATAAAGACAGTTTTTCCTATCTTCGGAACTCCCCGGAGGAGCTGCCGCATCGGTGGACCGACCCTGCCGCCACTGAAAACGAAAAAAGCGCCCGAAGGCGCTTTTTTCCAACCCAGACCTAGAGGTCTCAGGCCGGCGCGTTGACCAGCGCCTTGCAGGTATCGAGCATGCGGTTGGAGAAGCCCCACTCGTTGTCGTACCAGGCCATGATCTTCACCAGCTTGCCGCTCACCTTGGTGTGGTTGGCGTCGAAGATCGACGACAGGCGGTTGTGGTTGAAGTCGATGGAGACCAGCGGCTTGTCGTTATAGCCCAGGACCGGCGAGGCTTCGGCCGCCGCCTTCATGAAGGCGTTGATGGTCGTGGCGTCGGTTTCCTTGGCGGTCAGGATGGTCAAATCGACCAGCGACACGTTGATGGTCGGCACCCGCACCGCCATGCCGCTAAACTTGCCTTGCAGCTCCGGCAGCACCAGACCCACCGCCTCGGCGGCACCGGTCTTGGTCGGAATCATCGACTGGGTGGCCGAACGCGCCCGGAAGGGGTCGGAGTGGTAGACGTCCGACAGGTTCTGGTCGTTGGTGTAGGCATGGATGGTGGTCATCAAACCGTTCTCGATACCCAGTTCGCGCTGCAACACCTGGGCGACCGGCGCCAGGCAGTTGGTGGTGCAGGAGGCGTTGGAGATGATCTGGTGCGACTGGCGCAGGATGTTGTCATTGACGCCATAAACGATGGTGGCGTCCACGTCCTTGCCCGGGGCCGAGACGATCACCTTGGCGGCGCCGGCTTCCAGATGGGCAGCGGCCTTGTCGCGGCTGGTGAAGAGACCGGTGCATTCGAACACCACGTCGATCTTCAGGTCCTTCCACGGCAGCTCGGCCGGGTTGCGGATGGCCGTCACGGCGATGCGGTCACCATTGACCACCAGCTTGTCGCCCTCGACGGACACCTCGGCAGGGAAGCGGTCATGAACGCTGTCATACTGTAGGAGATGCGCATTGATGGCGGCGTCGCCCAGGTCGTTGATCGCGACGACCTCCAGGTCCTGGCGATAGCCCTCGGTATACAGCGCCCGCAGCACGTTGCGGCCGATGCGTCCAAAACCATTGATGGCAATACGAATACTCATTGAGAGAAACCTCGCGATAGCTGGGTTTTGTTGTAAAAAACATTACACATGACGCGTGCTAAGCGGAATAATAGCGTCAATTTGGCTGTGAATGTTTGAAATAACAACAAATTTAGCCCGGTGGAGAATCGAAACCATGCATCCTCGCGTCCTCGAAGTCACACAGCGGTTGGTGGAACGCAGTCGTCCGACCCGTGAGCGTTACCTCGCCATGATCCGGGCCGCCGCCAGCGACGGTCCGCAGCGCGGCAAGCTGCAATGCGCCAATTTCGCCCATGGCGTCGCCGGGTGTGGATCCTCGACGGATAAGCAGCGCCTCCGTTTGATGGACCAGGCCAACGTCGCCATCGTTTCCAGCTACAACGACATGTTGTCGGCTCATCAGCCCTATGAGCACTACCCGGAGCTGATCAAACAGGCCCTGCGCGAGATCGGCTCCGTCGGTCAGTTCGCTGGTGGCGTGCCGGCCATGTGCGACGGCGTGACCCAGGGCGAGGCCGGCATGGAGCTCAGCCTGGCGAGTCGTGAAGTCATCGCCATGTCCACCGCCGTGGCCCTGTCGCACAACATGTTCGACGCCGCGCTGCTGCTGGGCATCTGCGACAAGATCATTCCCGGCCTGATGATTGGCGCGCTGCGCTTCGGCCATCTGCCGATGATCTTCGTCCCGGGCGGCCCGATGCCATCGGGCATCTCCAACAAGGAGAAGGCGCGCGTGCGCCAGGCCTTCGCCGAGGGCAAGGCGACTCGCGAAGAGCTGCTGGAGTCGGAAATGAAGTCCTACCACAGCCCTGGCACCTGCACCTTCTATGGCACCGCCAACACCAATCAGGTGGTGATGGAGGTCATGGGCCTGCACCTGCCGGGCTCTTCCTTCGTCAATCCCTACACCCCGCTGCGTGACGAGCTCACCCGCGAGGCGGCGCGCCAGGTGACCCGCATCACCCACCAGGGCGGCAACTTCATGCCGCTGGGCGAAATCGTCGACGAGAAGTCCATCGTCAACTCGGTGGTAGCCCTGAGCGCCACCGGTGGCTCGACCAACCACACCCTGCATATCCCGGCCATCGCCCAGGCCGCCGGTATCCAGCTGACCTGGGACGACATGGCCGAGATCTCGGCGGTCACCCCGACCCTGGCCCAGGTCTATCCCAACGGCAAGGCCGACGTGAACCACTTCCATGCCGCCGGTGGCGTCAACTTCATGGTGCACACCCTGCTCGAAGCCGGACTGCTGCACGAAGACGTCAACACCATCATGGGCCGTGGCCTGTCGCGCTACCTGCAGGAACCCTTCCTGGTGGACGGCAAGCTGGAATGGCGCACCGGGCGGGCCGAAAGCCTGGACGAAGACATCCTGCGTCCGGCCAGCCGGCCGTTCAACGAGGAGGGCGGCCTGCGTGTCATGCAGGGCAATCTCGGGCGTGGCGTGATGAAGGTGTCGGCCGTGGCGCCCAACCATCAGGTGGTGGAAGCCCCGGCGCGGGTCTTCCATGACCAGAGCGAACTGGCAGCCGCCTTCAAGGCCGGCGAGCTGGAGCGCGATTTCGTCGCGGTGGTACGTTTCCAGGGACCCAAGGCCCTGGGCATGCCCGAGCTGCACAAGCTCACCCCCTACCTCGGCGTGCTGCAGGATCGCGGCTTCAAGGTGGCGCTGGTCACCGACGGCCGCATGTCCGGTGCCTCGGGCAAGGTCCCGGCGGCGATCCACCTCTGTCCGGAAGCCATCGATGGCGGGCCGCTGGCCAAGGTCTGTGACGACGATCTCATTCGTGTCGATGGACGCACCGGAGAGCTGAAGATTCTGGTCCCGGCGGACGAATGGATGGCTCGCCAGGCGGTCGAAGCGCCCCAGGGCACCGGGGTAGGCTGTGGTCGTGAGTTGTTCGCCTTCATGCGCGGCGCCATGAGTACCGCTGAATCGGGTGCCAGTGCATTCACTTCCAGTCTGGAGGCGCTGAAATGAGTTTGGCTTTGGTTGGCGACATCGGGGGCACCAATGCCCGCTTCGCCTTGTGGCGCGACGGTCGCCTGGAGGCCATCGAGGTCTTCGCCTGTGCGGATTACGCCTGTCCGGAAGATGCCGTGCGCAAGTATCTGGCGCAGAGCGGCGTGGCGCTGGATGACATCACCGCCGTGTGCCTCGCCTGTGCGGGCCCGGTGGGCGAGGGTGACTTCCGCTTCACCAACAATCACTGGGTGATCAAGCGTGAGCAATTCTGCCGCGAGCTGGGGCTGACCCATCTGCTGCTGATCAATGACTTCACCTCCATGGCCTGGGCCATCGCCCGCCTGGACCCGGCGGACTCCGTCCAGGTGCGCGACGGCATCGCCTTGCCGACGCGTCCGCGCCTGGTGATCGGGCCGGGCACCGGCCTGGGTCTCGCCAGCCTGGTACCCAGTGGCAAGGATCGCTGGATCGTGTTGCCGAGCGAGGGTGGTCACGTCGACCTGCCGATCAACACCCAGCGCGAATTCGATATCTGGAAGATCCTCAAGCGCCAGTTCGGCAACCACGTCTCCGCCGAGCGCGTGGTGTCCGGCAGCGGCCTGGTCAACCTCTATCACGCCAGTTGCGAACTGGACGGCCGCACCGCCGCCCTGCACAGCGCGGCGGACATCTGCGAGCTGGCGCTCAAGGGTGACCCCTATGCCGACGCCGTGCTGGAGCAGTTCTTCATCTGGCTGGCGCGGGTCGCCGGCAACGCGGCCCTGACCCTTGGCGCCCTGGGTGGCGTCTACATCGCCGGCGGCATCCTGCCGCGCTTCGTCGAGCGCTTCCAGAGCGGGGCCTTCGCCCATGCCTTCGCCGACAAGGGCAAAACCAGCAGCGCCTACCTCAAGGACATCCCGGCCTGGCTGGTGACCGCCGAGTACCCGGGGCTGTTCGGTGCCGGCGTCGCCCTGGACCAGACCATCGCCGAAGCGCGCCAGGTCTGATCCGCTGGGGCCGGGCGACTACTCAAGGTCGCCCGGCCCCGGTATGCTGCCGGCTCTACCGGTAGCTGGCCTCGGGCCAGAACAACAAGAGCGAACATCGCCATGTCCACCCTGGGCAAATCCCTCCTGGTCGTCGACGACGACGGGGAAATCCGTGAGCTGCTCGACGCCTACCTCACCCGTGCCGGCTATCTGGTGCGCGCCGTCGGCGATGGCCGCGAATTGCGCCGGGCGCTGGGCGACTTCGTCCCCGATCTGCTGATCCTCGACGTCATGCTCCCCGGCGAAGACGGCTTCGCCCTCTGCCGCTGGATGCGCGAGCAGTCGAGTTGCCGCCAGGTCCCCATCATCATGCTCACCGCCAGTTCCGACGAAGCGGATCGGGTCATCGGCCTGGAACTGGGCGCCGACGACTACCTGGGCAAACCCTTCAGTCCGCGCGAATTGCTGGCCCGCATCAAGGCGCTGCTGCGCCGTGCCGGCTTCGGCGAGACGCGCCCGGCGGCCACCGGTCTGCTGACCTTCGACGACTGGCGCCTGGATCCGGTCAGTCACCGGCTGTTCCATCGCGATGGCGAGGAGGTCATCCTCTCCGGCGCCGATTTCACCCTGCTCAAGCTGTTTCTCGACCATCCCCAGCAGATTCTCGATCGCGACACCATCGCCAATGCCACCCGCGGACGCGAGGTGCTGCCCCTGGAGCGCATCGTCGACATGGCGGTCAGCCGCCTGCGCCAGCGGCTGAGAGACACCGGCAAGTCGCCGCGGCTGATCCGCACCGTGCGCGGTTCCGGCTACCTGCTTGCCGCCGAGGTCAGCGGACTGGTCGCCGATGCGGTGTAGCGGTCCCCTTGCGCGGCTGGTGCCGCGCTCTCTGCTGGCGCGGATGCTGCTGCTGACCCTGCTGGCGGTACTACTGGCCCAGGGCGCCTCGGCGCTGTTCTGGTCGGCCTCCCTGCGCAGCGACCGCAACCAGGGCCTGCAGACCGCCGCCCGCAGCCTGGGCTATTCCATCGCCGCCAGCGTGCGCTATTTCAGCCTGCTGCCACCGGCCTATCGGCCGCTGGTGCTGGAGCAGTTGCGCAACATGGGCGGCACGCGCTTCTTCGTCTCGCTCAATGAAAAGCCGCTGACCATGCAGGCGCTGCCGGATACGCCCGGCCGCCGGGCGGTGCTCCAGGGGGTCGAGGCGGTGCTGCGCGAACGCCTGGGCGCGGCCATGCCCATGTACGTGGAATTCATCGGCCCGCAGCAGTTGCGGCTGTTCAACGGCGCCGTGGCCCTCGACGAGCTGCCGCGCTCCTGGGCGCACTACGCCCTGAGTCTGGAGCCGCTGGAGCCGCCGGTGCTGGTGACCCAGATCCGCATCGGCGAAGGGGAGTGGGTGTACCTGGCCACCCTGATGCCAGCGCCTTACTACAGTCTGGACGAGTCCTGGCTGCCCTTGCAGCAGCTGCTGTTCATGGTCTTCAGCAGCGCCTTCCTGCTGCTGTTCATCGGCCTGCTGATCCGCTGGCAGAGTCGCCCGCTCAAGCGGCTGTCGCGTGCCGCGCGGGAGCTGTCGCTGGAGGTCCATACGCCGCCGGTGCGCGAGGAGGGCGCCCAAGAGATCCGCGAGGTCACCCGCGCCTTCAATGCCATGCGTGAACGCATCGCCCGCTACCTGGACGAGCGCGCCCAGCTGTTCAGCGCCATCTCCCACGACCTGCGCACGCCCATCACCCGGTTGCGCCTGCGCGCCGAACTGCTGGATGACGAGGTGATGCAGGCCAAGCTGGTGCGCGATCTGGACGAGCTGGATCTGCTGGTCAAGGGGGCCCTGCAGTGCGTCAAGGACACCGACATCCATGAGAACCTGGAGCCGGTCGACCTGCAGGCGCTGCTGGAGCAACTGGTGGAGCCCTTCACCCAGGAGCAACCGCCGCCGGCGCGCCTCACCGGGGAAGCCCGTGGCACCCTGCTGGGCAAGCCGCTGGCGCTCAAGCGCTGCATCGGCAATCTGCTGGACAACGCCCTCAAGTATGGCTATCGCGCCCACCTGCAGGTGGAAGACGACGGTCATGCCTTCGTCCTGCATGTCGACGACGAAGGACCGGGGGTGCCGGAGCAGGAACTGGAGCAGGTGTTCCAGCCCCATGTCCGCCTGGCCACCGACCGCCATGGCTATGGCCTGGGCCTGGGCATCGCCCGCAACCTGGCTCACGCCCATGGTGGCGAAGTGGAGCTGCGCAATCGCCGCGAGGGCGGTCTGCGGGTCACCCTTACTCTCCCGCGCACCTGAGCATTGGTGTGACGTCATGTCACCAGCTCGTGACAAAACTCCTTCCCTTCGTTACCCACGGTCGCAGGCGTCTGACTAGACTCCGCCCAGCTCCAATAAAAAAACAACAAGGAACGACCCCCTCATGAATGCGTTGAATCGTCTCGCTCTCGCCGTTTCCCTTTCCTGCGCCGCGCTCGCCGCACCCCTGACCGCCCATGCCGGTGAGGTCGAGGTGCTGCACTGGTGGACCTCCGGTGGCGAGGCTCGCGCCGTCGATGTCCTCAAGCAGCTGATGCAGAAGCAGGGCGATACCTGGAAGGACTTCGCCGTGGCCGGTGGCGCCGGCGAGGCCGCCATGACCGTGCTCAAGACCCGCGCCGTGTCCGGCAATCCGCCGTCCGCTGCCCAGCTCAAGGGCCCGGACATCCAGGAATGGGCCAGCATGGGCTTCCTGGCTGACATCAGCGACATCGCCAAGCAGGGCAACTGGGACACCATCCTGCCCAAGCGCGTGGCCCAGACCATGCAGCACGATGGCGAGTACGTCGCGGTACCGGCCGGCATCCACCGCATCAACTGGCTGTGGATCAACCCCGCCGTCTTCAAGAAGGCCGGCGCCAAGGTCCCCACCACCCTGGACGAATTCTTCGAGGCCGCCGACAAGCTCAAGGCCGCAGGCGTCGTGCCCTTGGGCCATGGCGGCCAGAACTGGCAGGACGGCACCATCTTCGAATCCCTGGTCATGGCCATCATGGGTCCGGAAGGCTACGACAAGGTCTTCGTGCAGACCGATGCCGACACCATCCGCAGCGACAAGATGGTCGAGGTGTTCAAGACCTTCAAGCGCGTCAAGGGCTATGTCGATCCCAATGCCGCCGGTCGCGACTGGAACCTGGCCACCGCCATGGTCATCGAGGGCAAGGCGGGCATGCAGATCATGGGTGACTGGGCCAAGGCCGAATTCACCGCCGCCGGCAAGAAGCCGGGCGTCGACTACGAGTGCGTGGTGATGCCGGGCACCCAGGGCGACTTCATCTACAACATCGACTCTCTGGCCATGTTCAAGATCAAGAACAAGGACAACCAGAAGGCCCAGGACGACTTGGTACGCACCGTCATCGACAAGCCCTTCCAGGAGGTGTTCAACCTCAACAAGGGCTCCATCCCGGTGCGCAACGACATCGACCTGGCCAAGTTCGACAGCTGCGCCCAGCAGTCCGCCAAGGACTTCCAGGCGGCCAATGCCGATGGCAAGGCCGAGCCGAGCATGGCGCACAGCATGGCCAACACCAGCTATGTGCAGGGTGCGATCTTCGACGTGGTGACCAATTTCTTCAACGACGCCAACGCCGATCCGAAGAAGGCCACCGAGCAACTGGTCGCTGCCATCCAGGCCGCCAAGTAAGGTCAATCGCGGCCATGGCGGTCCGCCGCCGCGGCCGCGCCTGCAGACGCCTGAGCGACCTGTAGGAGCGGCCCATGGCCGCGATCACCCAGCTACCTGACGCCAAGATAATACCACCCCTTGGGAACGCCTCATGGCTCTTACCGAAACCCTTCCCGTCGCGACCGTCAGTCGACGCCCGGACCGGCTGCAGCGCCTGCTGCCCAAGCTGGTGCTGGCGCCCACGGCCATCGCCATGGTCGTCTGCCTCTATGGCTACATGCTGTGGACGGCGGTGATCTCCTTTACCAACTCGCGCTTCCTGCCCAGCTACAATTTCGGCGGCTTCGCCCAGTACGCGCGGCTGCTGGAGAACGATCGCTGGCTGGTGGCCTGCAAGAACCTGGCGATCTTCGGCGGTCTGTTTATCCTGCTGAGCCTGGCCATCGGCGTCTTCTTCGCCATCCTGCTGGACCAGCGCATCCGCCGCGAAGGCTTCATCCGCACTATCTACCTCTATCCCATGGCGCTGTCGATGATCGTCACCGGCACCGCCTGGAAATGGCTGCTCAACCCCGGCATGGGGCTGGACAAGCTGCTGCGGGACTGGGGCTGGGAAGGCTTTCGCTTCGACTGGCTGGTGGATCCCGACCGGGTCATCTACTGCCTGCTGATCGCCGCCCTCTGGCAGGCCTCGGGCTTCGTCATGGCCATGTTCCTCGCCGGCTTGCGGGGCGTGGATTCCTCCATCCTGAGAGCCGCCCAGGTCGACGGGGCAGGGCTGCCGACCATCTATCTGCGCATCGTCTTGCCCAGCCTGCGGCCGGTGTTCTTCAGCGCGGTGATGATCCTCGCCCACATCGCCATCAAGAGCTTCGACCTGGTCATGGCCATGACCGCGGGCGGTCCCGGCTACGCCTCGGACCTGCCGGCGGTGTTCATGTACCAGCACACCTTCACCCGCGGCCAGATGGGCCTGGGTTCGGCCAGTGCGGTCCTGATGCTCGGCGCGGTGCTGGCGGTGCTGGTGCCCTACCTTTACTCGGAATTGCGGAGCAAGCGAAATGGCTAAGGCTCTGAACGTCAACCGCGTGGCCATCCACGCCACCCTGATCATCGCCTGCGCGGTCTATCTGGTGCCGCTGCTGGTGATGCTGCTGACCAGCTTCAAGACCCCGGACGACGTGCGCACCGGCAACCTGCTGAGCCTGCCCCTGGACTGGACGATCATCGGCTGGCTCAAGGCCTGGGACGTGGTGCACAGCTACTTCTGGAACTCCTTCATGATCACCGTCCCGGCGGTGCTCATCTCCACCTTTATCGGCGCGCTCAACGGCTACGCCCTGTCGAAGTGGCAGTTCCGCGGTTCGAATCTGTTGTTCAGCCTGCTGCTGTTCGGCTGCTTCATTCCCTTCCAGGTGATCCTGCTGCCGATGTCCTTCACCCTCGGCCAGCTGGGCCTGGCCAACACCACCGCCGGCCTGGTGCTGGTGCACGTGATCTACGGCCTGGCCTTCACCACGCTGTTCTTCCGCAACTACTACGTGGGCATTCCCGATGCCCTGATCAAGGCGGCGCGGCTGGACGGCGCGGGCTTCTTCACCATCTTCTTCAAGATCCTGCTGCCGCTGTCCACGCCGATCGTGATGGTCAGCCTGATCTGGCAGTTCACCCAGGTATGGAACGATTTCCTGTTCGGCGTGGTGTTCGCCAGCGGCTCGTCGCAGCCCATTACCGTGGCCCTCAACAACCTGGTCAACACCAGCACCGGCGCGAAGGAATACAACGTCGACATGGCCGCCGCCATGATCGCCGCGCTGCCGACGCTGCTGGTCTACATCTTCGCTGGCAAGTATTTCGTTCGGGGCCTGACTTCGGGCGTGGTCAAAGGATAAGGAAGGCCACCATGGCAGCTCTCGAACTCAAAAGCGTACGCAAGACCTACGGCAACGCCGCCCAGGAAGCCCTCAAGGGCATCGACATCCGCATCGACGCGGGTCAGTTCCTCATCCTGGTGGGCCCCTCCGGGTGCGGCAAATCCACCCTCATGAACGCCATCGCCGGCCTGGAAGACATCAGCAGCGGCGCCATCTGCCTGGACGGCGAGGACGTCACCCAGGTCGAGCCCAAGGACAGAGACATCGCCATGGTGTTCCAGTCCTACGCCCTGTATCCGACCATGACCGTGCGCGAGAACATCGCCTTCGGCCTGAAGATCCGCAAGACCCCCAGGGAGCAGATCGACGCCGAGGTGGCGCGCGTCGCCAAGCTGCTGCAGATCGAGCACCTGCTCGAACGCAAGCCGGCGCAGCTCTCCGGTGGCCAGCAGCAGCGGGTAGCCATGGGTCGCGCCCTGGCGCGCCGGCCCAAGCTCTATCTGTTCGACGAGCCGCTGTCCAACCTCGACGCCAAGCTGCGGGTGGAGATGCGCACCGAGATCAAGCTGATGCACCAGCGCCTGCAGACCACCACCGTCTACGTCACCCACGACCAGATCGAAGCCATGACCCTGGGCGATCGGGTCGCGGTGATGAAGGATGGCGAGGTGCAGCAGTTCGGTACTCCCGAGGAGATCTACAACAACCCGGCCAATCTCTTCGTCGCCAGCTTCATCGGCTCGCCGCCGATGAACTTCGTGCCGGTGCGCCTGGAAGCGCGCGAGGGCAGGGTGGTCGCCCGCGTCACCGGCGATACCGGCGACAGCCAGGTGGATTTGCCCGATCTGGATCCGGCGCTCGCGGGACGCGAGGCTATCCTTGGGGTGCGCCCGGAGCAGATCCAGTCGGCGCATCCGGCCGACAACGCGGTGCCAGGCATCCTGACGCGGATCCAGGTGGTCGAGCCGACCGGTCCCGACACCCTGCTGTATGCCGAATGGAACGGCACCAAGGTCTGCTGCCGGGTCGCTCCGGGCGAGGCGCCGCGGGCCGGCGACCAGGTGCTGTGGCGGATCGATTCGCGACGGGCGGTGCTGTTCGATCCTGCGAGCGGTCGCCGACTTTCTTGAACGTAGCTCATGGCTGAAACGTTACAGCAATGGTAAGGTCCGCCCGCCGCCGCGCCTGACGTCGGGTTGCGGCCCTACCAGAGGCCAGGAGTGCTCCTCCGGCCGCCGTGACAGACAGGAGAACAACAATGGCACTACCCCGCGTCGTGGTCTTTGGCGAAGCCCTCACCGACATCGTTCAGGGTAATCCTGGCGAATGGCGGGGTTATCCGGGCGGTGCCCCCTGGAACGTGGCGCGTGGCCTGGCCCGGCTGGGCGTGGCAAGCGCCTTCGGCGGCGCCATCAGCCAGGACGGGCTGGGTGACGAGATCGCCTGGCAGTCGGAAACCGCCGGCCTCGATACCCGCTTCCTGCAGCGCGTCGCCGCCGATCCGCTGGTGGCCATCGTGCCGTCGAGCCGTCCGCCGCGCTATTTCTTCGCCGGCGAAGCCGATCTCCGGTTCGACCCGGCGCTGCTGCCCGAAGGCTGGCTGGAGGCCGCCGAGGTCTGCCATTTCAGCTGCATCAGCCTAGCCCGCTATCCGCTGGCCGACACCCTGCTGGACCTGGCCCGCCAGGCCAAGGCCGCCGGCAAGCGCCTGAGCTACGATCCCAACTGGCGCAACCTGATGGACGATCGCTATCGCCAGCAGACCTTCCCCGAGCTGGTGCGCCTGGCCGACGACATCAAGCTGTCCGACGAAGACATCCGCCAGATCTATCCGGGCCTGGACGAGCGCGACGCGCTGGACGAATTGCGCGCCCTCAATCCCCATGCCCGCATCCTCTTCACCCGCGGCGAGCACGGCCTGGTGCTCTATACGTCGGAAGGCGAGTGGCAACAGGCCGCCATCGCCGTGGATGTGGCCGACACCGTGGGTGCCGGTGATGCCTGCATGGCCGGCTGGCTGGCCTCCGGCCTGCTGGGCCTGACCGACCTGCAGCAGCGCCTGAGATTCGCCGCGGCCAGTGCCTCGGTGTCCTGCCGCCATGCTGGCGCCTATGCGCCGACCCGTGCCGACGTCGAAGCCCTGCTGCAGGTGAGTCCGCACTAGACCGCTTTCCCACAACAACAATAGTCGTCAAGGAAACCCGATGGACTTCCCCGATTTTCGTCGTCGCGACACCCTGCTGGAGCACGTCCGCCATACCCTGGCGTTCTACCATCCCCGCTGTGTCGATCCGCAGGGCGGCTTCTATCATTTCTTCAAGGACGATGGCACGGTCTACGATCGGCAGACCCGCCACCTGGTCTCCAGCACCCGCTTCGTCTTCGATTTCGCCATGGCCTACCGGCACTATGGCGATCCGGCCTTTCTGGAAGCGACCCGCCACGGCCTGAGATACCTGCGCGAGCGGCATCGCCAGGCCAACGGCGGCTATGCCTGGCTGCTCGACGGCGACCAAGTAGTGGATGGCACCAATCACTGCTATGGCCTGGCCTTCGTGGTGCTGGCCTACGCCCATGGCCTGCAGGCGGGCATCCAGGAAGCGCGCAACTGGCTGAGCGAAGCCTGGGAATCCCTGGAGACCCACTTCTGGCGTGAAGCCGATGGCCTCTATGTCGACGAGATCAGCGCCGACTGGCAGACCGTGGCGCCGTATCGCGGCCAGAACGCCAACATGCACGCCTGCGAAGCCCTGCTCGCCGCCTTCGAAGCCAGCGGCGAGGTGCGCTACCTGGATCGCGCCGAGACCCTGGCGCGCAACATGACCCAGCGCCAGGCCGCGCTGACCTTGGGGCAGGGCGGGGTGGCCGACGAGGTCCCCGGTGGCCTGGTCTGGGAGCACTACCACAGCGACTGGTCCATCGACTGGGACTACAACCGCGACGATCCGGCCAACCTGTTCCGGCCCTGGGGTTTCCAGCCGGGGCACCAGATCGAATGGGCCAAGCTGCTGCTGATCCTCGAACGCCATCGCCCCCAGCCCTGGTTGCTGCCGCGTGCCCAGGCGCTGTTCGACATCTCCTGGCGCCTGAGCTGGGATGGCGAGCACGGCGGCCTCTATTACGGCTTCGCCCCGGACGGCTCGCCCTGCGATCCGGACAAGTACTTCTGGGTGCAGGCCGAGGCCCTGGCCGCCGCCGCGTTGCTCGCGGAGCGCAGTGGCGAGGCCCGCTACTGGGAACACTATGAGGCGCTCTGGCGCTACAGCTGGACGCATTTCATCGATCACGAGCACGGCGCGTGGTGGCGCCTGCTCGACCGTCGGAACCAGAAGTACTCCGACGACAAGAGTCCGGCCGGCAAGGTCGACTACCACACCATGGGTGCCTGTTACGAAGTCCTCAACGTCCTGCCGTAAGTATTAGAGACGCGGGTTTCGGGCCCTGGGTGTCATCACTTCAATAAAAAGGGATCTCAGTAATGAACAAGCAAAACCACAAGAATCGTCCGGGGCGCGCACTGCCCCTGGTATCGCTGCTGGCCCTGGCGGTCGCCGCGGGTGCCCAGGCGGCGCCCCAGGCCAATCCGGGTGGCAACTTCAGTGGCGTCAACAACACCGAGGCCGCCTTCGAGCCGCTGGGCAACACCATGACCGGTGACTGGGGTGGCGTGCGCAAGGACCTGCGCGACAAGGGCTGGGACATCAAGCTCGAATACGTCGGCGAGGGCGCGACCAACCTGCGTGGCGGCTACGACGACGACCGCACCGGGCGCTGGAGCTCCCAGTACATGTTCGGCCTCTGGGGCGACATGAACAAGATCGCCGGTTGGGAGAACTCGGTGTTCAAGCTGGCCATCACCTCCCGTGACGGCCGCAACCTGACCGATGACCGCATTACCGATCCGCGCGTGGGCGGCTACTCCTCGGTGCAGGAAGTCTATGGCCGTGGCCAGACCTGGCGTCTGACCCAGCTGTGGCTGTCCAAGGGCTTCTTCGACGGCCGGCTGGACATCAAGGCCGGTCGCTTCGGCGAAGGCGAGGACTTCAACTCCTTCGAGTGCGACTTCCAGAATTTGGCGTTCTGCGGTTCCCAGGTCGGCAACTGGGAAGGCGTCTGGTACAACTGGCCGGTCAGTCAGTGGGCCCTGCGCGTCAAGTACAGCCTGACCCCCGAGCTGTTCGTCCAGGTCGGCGCCTACGAGCAGAATCCGTCGCTGCTGGAAACCGGCAACGGCTTCAAGCTAAACGGAAGTGGCACCAAGGGTGCGGTCCTGCCGGTGGAAATGGTCTGGTCGCCCAAGGTCAACGGCCTGCCGGGCGAATACCGCGTCGGCTACTACTACAGCACCGCCGATGCCAACGACGTCTACGAAGACGTCAATGGCGACTCCGCCGCCCTTACCGGGCTGGATTACAAGGAGCACTCCAGCAAGCACGGCTACTGGGTCGTGGCGCGTCAGCAGATCACCGCGCACAACGATGATCCGAGCCGCGGCCTGTCGGTGTTCGCCAACTTCACCGCCCATGCCAAGGACGTCAACAAGGTCAGCAACTACGTCCAGGCCGGTCTGGTGTACAAGGGCCCCTTCGACGGCCGTCCCAAGGATGACATCGGCTTCGGCGTCGCGCGCATCAGCACCAACAGCGACTTCCGCGACAACCAGCGCGCCCTCAACCAGGCCGCCGGTGCCACCGACTACGATGATCCGGCCTACACGCCCCTGCAGCACAACGAGTACGACGCCGAGATCTACTACGGCGTGCACGTGACCAACTGGCTGACCGTGCGCCCCAACCTCCAGTACATCAAGAGTCCGGGTGGCGTGCGTGAAGTCGATAACGCCGTGGTGGGCGGCCTGAAGGTTCAAGCGGTTTTCTAAATCGCCCCCATAGCCCACCATCCTGCCGGATGGCGCTGGACAGGGCCCTGCGGTGGTTATACTGCAGGGCCTTTTTCATTTCCGAGGTTGCCGTGGGTAAGGTCGAAAGTCCCTGTATCAGCCAGTGCAAGATCAAAGACGACGTCTGCCAGGGATGTGGCCGCAAACGCTCAGAGATCAAGGGCTGGAAGGAGCTCAAGGACCGCGAGCGCAAGGAAGTCATCGACAAGTCGAAGAAGCGCCTGAAAAAGCTCAAGAAGGGCTGATATGTTCCTGTCGGCACCCTAGGTTGGGTTGAGCGCAGCGAAGCCCAACAAGGCCAAGCCAACTCCCCACTGTTGGGCTTCGAGGATAAAGCCGCCTCAGCCAAACCTGCGCCTGATGGAGTCGAGCGCTCGCTTGGCCAGCCCCCTCTCCCTGCGGGAGAGGGTTGGGGTGAGGGCGCTTTTCGCCAACGAACACCCGGGTGGAAAAGGCTGCGCCGTTTTCCACGCTACGGTTAACCGGGCCATCGAACGCCGCTCACTATGCCCGCTCCACCTCATCCAGCAATCCCATGAACGCCTGCGCCGCATTCGAATGGGTGCGCTCCGTATGCAGGATGTACCCCAGCCGTCGCTCCAGCTGAATCCCCGGCAGCGGCAGCCGGCTTACCTGATCGTCCAGCAGGGTCCGCGGCAGCACGCTCCAGGCCAGGCCGATGGACACCAGCATCTTGATGGTCTCCAGGTAGTTGGTGCTCATGGCGATATTGGGTATCAGTCCCTGGGCATCGAACAATCCATGCACGATCAGGCGGGTAAAGGTATTGCCACCGGGAAACACCGCCGGATGCCGCGCCACATCGGCCAGGGTGATCTCCGCCTGGTTCGCCAGCGGATGTTCGGGCGCCGCCACGAAGTCCAGGGGATCGCTCCACACGGGTACCGCCTTGATCGGCGCCGCGGTCTGGGGCGCCAGGGTGATGATGGCCAGCTCCACCCGCCCATGCAGGATCTCGTCGTAGGCCGCTTCCGAATCGAGAAAGCGGATATCCAGGGCGACGTCGGGATAGTCCCGGGTGAAGCGCCTGAGGATCGGCGGCAGGCGGTGCAGGCCGATGTGGTGACTGGTCGCCAGCGTCAGCCGGCCACCGATGGCGCCATTGAGATTGGTCAGCGCCCGCCGGGTGTCATCGATCACGTCTAGAATCTGATAGGCGCGGGGGAGCAGGGCGCGTCCCGCCTCGGTCAGGCTGACCTCGCGCCCGATGCGATCGAACAGTCGCAGCCCCAGTTGCAGCTCCAGGGCCGCGATGCGCTTGCTCACCGCCGGCTGGGTCAGGTGCAGGCGCTCGCCGGCGTCGGAGAAGCCGCCGGTTTCGGCCACCGCGACAAAGGCATTCAGATTGGCGAGGTCCAAGACGTCGAATTCCTGTTGGTTATGCGCTTCATGAAAAAGATGAATTTGTTTCATGCGAGCCTAGCGCGGTATCTTTGACCCCACAAGCACCAAGGGCATGCAAAGGCCCGTGCCGTTCCACGCCTGATGAGGAATCCACCATGGCTGGCAAGACGCTCTACGACAAACTCTGGGATATGCACCTGGTCAAGCAGCGCGACGACGGTTCCGCGCTGCTCTACATCGACCGCCACATCATCCACGAAGTGACCTCGCCCCAGGCCTTCGAAGGCCTGCGTCTGGCCGGCCGCAAGCCCTGGCGTCTGGACGCCAACCTGGCGACCCCCGATCACAACGTGCCGACCACCCCCGATCGCAAGGAAGGCCTCGATTCCATCAAGGACGAGATCTCGCGCATCCAGGTCCGCACCCTGGACGAGAACTGCGACGACTTCGGCGTCACCCAATTCAAGATGAACGACGTCCGCCAGGGCATCGTCCACGTGATCGGTCCGGAGCAGGGCGCCGTGCTGCCCGGCATGACCGTGGTCTGCGGTGACTCCCACACCTCCACCAACGGCGCCTTCGGTGCCCTGGCCCATGGCATCGGCACCTCCGAGGTCGAGCACGTGCTCGCCACCCAGTGCCTGGTGGCCAAGAAGATGAAGAACATGTTGGTGAAGGTGGAGGGTGAGTTGCCCTTTGGCGTCACTGCCAAGGACATCGTCCTCGCGGTGATCGGCAAGATCGGCACCGCCGGCGGTAACGGCCATGCCATCGAATTCGCCGGCAGCGCCATCCGCGCCCTGTCCATGGAAGGCCGCATGACCATCTGCAACATGTCCATCGAAGCCGGTGCCCGGGTCGGCATGGTGGCGGTGGACCAGACCACCATCGACTACGTTGAAGGCCGTCCCTTCGCGCCCACCGGTGCCGTCTGGGAGGCCGCTGTCGCCCAGTGGCGTGGCCTGGTGTCCGATGCCGACGCCCATTTCGACACCGTAGTCGAACTCGACGCCACTCAGCTCAAGCCGCAGGTCAGCTGGGGTACCTCGCCGGAGATGGTCCTGGCCGTCGATCAACAGGTGCCGGACCCGGCTCGCGAAGCCGATCCGGTCAAGCGCGGTTCCATCGAGCGTGCCCTGAAGTACATGGGCCTCAAGGCCAACCAGCCGATCACCGACATCGTGCTGGATCGCGTCTTCATCGGCTCCTGCACCAATTCCCGCATCGAGGACCTGCGCGCCGCCGCCGCCGTGGCCAAGGGCCGCAAGGTCGCCGCCACCCTCAAGCAGGCGCTGGTGGTACCCGGCTCCGGCCTGGTCAAGGCGCAAGCCGAGCGCGAAGGCCTGGACAAGGTGTTCATCGAAGCCGGTTTCGAATGGCGTGAGCCGGGCTGCTCCATGTGCCTGGCGATGAACGCCGACCGCCTGGAGAGTGGCGAGCATTGCGCCTCCACCTCCAACCGCAACTTCGAGGGCCGTCAGGGAGCCGGTGGCCGCACCCACCTGGTGAGCCCGGCGATGGCCGCCGCTGCCGCCATCGCCGGTCGTTTCGTCGACGTCCGCGACTTCGCCAACGCCTGAGGAGCCTGACCATGCAAGCCTTTACCCAGCACACCGGTTTGGTCGCACCCCTGGATCGCGCCAACGTCGACACCGACCAGATCATTCCCAAGCAATTCCTCAAGTCGATCAAGCGCACCGGCTTCGGCCCCAACCTGTTCGACGAGTGGCGCTACCTGGACGTCGGCCAGCCCGGCCAGGACCACAGCAAGCGGCCGCTGAATCCCGAGTTCGTGCTCAACCAGCCGCGCTACCAGGGCGCCAGCATCCTGTTGGCCCGTGAGAACTTCGGCTGCGGTTCCAGCCGTGAACACGCGCCCTGGGCCCTGGATGGCTACGGCTTCCGTTCGGTGATCGCGCCGAGTTTCGCCGACATCTTCTTCAACAACAGCTTCAAGAACGGTCTGTTGCCGATCATCCTCGGCGATGCCGAGGTGGACGAGCTGTTCCGCCAGGTCGAAGCCAACGAGGGCTACCAGCTGGTGGTCGATCTCGAGAGCCAGACCGTGCGCCGTCCCGATGGCGTGGCGCTGTCCTTCGAGATCGATGCCTTCCGCAAGCACTGCCTGCTCAACGGCCTGGACGACATCGGCCTGACCCTGCAGGATGCCGACGCCATCGGGAGTTTCGAAGCCCGCTATCGCCAGAGCAGTCCCTGGATGTTCCCCAGCGCCTGAACCCAGTCGCCGGCCCGCGCGGCCGGCGCTCCTTCCGGAGGCTCCATGAGCGGTGACCACGAGCAACACGTACAGCAGCAATTCGGCGCCACCGCCGAGGCCTATCTGACCAGTGCCGTCCATGCCCAGGGCGCCGAGCTCCTCGAGCTGCGCGACGCCGTGGCCCAGCGGGAAGGCGCCAAGGTGCTGGATCTCGGTTGCGGGGGCGGTCACGTCAGCTACAACGTGGCGCCCGTGGCCGGGCAGGTGATCGCCCTGGATCTGGCCGAGGAAATGCTCTCGGTGGTCAAGCGCAGCGCGGCCGAGCAGGGCCTGGACAACATCAGCGTCCAGCCCGGCATGGCCGAGCACCTGCCCTTCGGTGATGCCAGCTTCGACTTCGTCTTCAGCCGCTATTCGGCGCACCACTGGCGCGACATCGGCGCGGCCCTGCGCGAAGTGCGCCGGGTGCTGCGCCATGGCGGCGAGATGGCCATCATCGATGTGATCTCGCCGGCCAATCCGCGCCTGGATACCTATCTGCAGACGGTGGAAATCCTGCGCGACATCAGCCACGTGCGTAACTATTCCTTCGCCGAGTGGCACCGCCTGCTGGACATGGCGCGCCTTGGCGTGACCCGCTGCCGTCGCCAGCGCCTGCGCCTGGACTTCGCCAGCTGGACCGCGCGCATGCGCACCCCCGAGCCGCAGTGCCAGGCCATTCGCAGCCTGCAGAGCAAGATCGGCCAGGAAGTGCGCCATTATTTCGAAATCGACCGCGACGGCTCCTTCACCGTCGACGTCATGGTTCTCTGGGCTCAGCCCATCTGATTTGAGACAGGAAAAGACAATGAGCAAGCAGATCCTCATCCTGCCGGGCGACGGCATCGGTCCGGAAATCATGGCCGAGGCGGTCAAGGTGCTGGAAGTGGTCAACCGCGACCATGACCTCGGCTTCGAACTGGTCCATGACGACCTGGGCGGCGCCGCCATCGACCGGTACGGCGTGCCCCTGGCCGATGAGACCCTGGCGCGCGCCCGCGCCGCCGCTGCCGTGCTGCTGGGCGCCGTGGGCGGTCCCAAGTGGGACAAGCTCGAACGCGACATCCGTCCCGAGCGTGGTCTGCTGAAGATCCGTTCCGCCCTGGGCCTGTTCGGCAACCTGCGCCCGGCCATCCTCTATCCGCAACTGGCCGAGGCCTCGACCCTCAAGCCGGAAGTGGTCTCCGGCCTGGACATCCTCATCGTCCGCGAGCTGACCGGCGGCATCTACTTTGGCTCGCCGCGCGAGACTCGGGTGCTGGAGAACGGCGAGCGCCTGGCCTTCGATACCCTGCCGTACAGCGAAGGCGAGATCCGCCGCATCGCTCGCGTCGGCTTCGACATGGCCCGTCTGCGTGGCGGCAAGCTGTGTTCGGTGGACAAGGCCAATGTCCTCGAGTCCAGCCGCCTGTGGCGCGAAGTGGTGGAGGAGGTGGCCAAGGACTATCCGGACATCGAACTCAGCCACATGTACGTCGACAACGCCGCCATGCAGCTGGTCCGTGCACCCAAGCAGTTCGATGTCATCGTCACCGACAACATGTTCGGCGACATCCTCTCCGACGAAGCCTCGATGCTGACCGGTTCCATCGGCATGCTGCCCTCGGCGTCCCTGGATGCCAACAACAAGGGCATGTATGAACCCTGCCACGGCTCGGCACCCGACATCGCCGGCCAGGGCGTGGCCAACCCCCTCGCGACCATCCTTTCGGTGGCCATGATGCTCAGATACACCTTTGGCGCCGCCGCGGCGGCCGAGGCCATCGAGGTGGCGGTGGGCCAGGTGCTGGACCAGGGGCTGCGGACCGGCGACATCTGGTCGGAAGGCAAGCAGCGGGTCGGTACCCGCGAGATGGGCGAAGCAGTAGTGGCCGCCCTCGTAAGGCGGTAGGCTCTACCTGAAAAGTGCCTGCGCTCGGCCAGGCGGCGTTGAAAACCAGCTCGGAATGCTCATTTACGCGGTGTAAACTGCGCTTCCTCGCTGATTTTCGCCTTGCCTGACCGTCGCTCGGCGACTTTTCAGGCAGGCCTATCTGATCGGCCGCCGGGGGAGGCGGCCGTCCTCAAGACAATAAAGGTGCAGTAGCGATGAAACGTGTAGGTCTGATCGGTTGGCGTGGCATGGTGGGCTCCGTGCTCATGCAGCGCATGCTCGAAGAACGGGATTTCGACTTGATCGAGCCCGTGTTCTTCACCACCTCCAACGTCGGCGGCGAAGGCCCGGCCATCGGCAAGGGCGTGGCGCCGCTCAAGGATGCCTACAGCATCGACGAGCTCAAGACCCTCGACGTCATCCTCACCTGCCAGGGCGGCGACTACACCAGCGAGGTGTTCCCCAAGCTGCGCCAGGCCGGCTGGAAAGGCTACTGGATCGACGCGGCCTCCAGCCTGCGCATGCAGGATGACGCCGTCATCGTGCTGGACCCGGTCAATCGCCGCGTCATCGACCAGGCCCTGGCCGATGGCCGCAAGGACTTCATCGGCGGCAACTGCACCGTCAGCCTGATGCTGATGGCCCTGGGCGGGCTGTTCGAAGCCGGTCTGGTGGACTGGATGAGCGCCATGACCTACCAGGCCGCCTCCGGCGCCGGCGCCCAGAACATGCGCGAGCTCATCCGCCAGATGGGCGCGACCCACGCCGCCGTGGCCGACAGCCTGGCCGATCCGGCCAGCGCCATCCTCGACATCGACCGCCAGGTCGCCGAGACCCTGCGCAGCGAAGCCTTCCCCACCGAGCAATTCGGCGTCCCCCTGGCCGGCAGCCTGATCCCCTGGATCGACAAGGAACTGCCCAACGGCCAGAGCCGCGAGGAATGGAAGGCCCAGGCCGAGACCAACAAGATCCTCGGGCGCTTCAAGAATCCCATCCCGGTGGACGGCATCTGCGTGCGCATCGGCGCCATGCGCTGCCACAGCCAGGCGCTGACCATCAAGCTGAACAAGGATGTGCCGCTGTCCGACATCCATGGTCTGATCAGTCAGCACAATCCCTGGGTCAAGCTGGTGCCGAACAACCGCGAGGTCAGCATGCGCGACCTCACGCCAGCGGCCGTCACCGGCACCCTGAGCGTACCGGTCGGCCGGCTGCGCAAGCTGAACATGGGTTCCCAGTACCTGGGCGCCTTCACCGTGGGCGACCAGCTGCTGTGGGGCGCCGCGGAGCCGCTGCGGCGGATGCTGCGCATCCTGCTGGAGCAGTGAGCCGACGGCTAAACGTTTGCTTATAGAGGAGGGCCGCCAGTAAAGTGCGGCCCTCTTTCGTTGCGGACCGTCCCATCATGACTGCCAGAGATATCGCCCTCGTCGGTGCCACCAGTGCCTACGGCGAAGCCATTCGCGAACTCCTCGACGAGCGCGACGTGCCCCTCGGGCGCCTGCACCTGCTCGCCAGCGGTGAGTCGGCGGGGCAGAATCTGCCCTTCCGAGGCAGCAATCTGCGCGTCACCGGCCTCGACGGCTTCGATTTCGCCCAGGTCGGCATCGTCATCCTGGCCGCGCCGGCCGCCGTGGTCGAAACCCTGCGGCCGCAACTGGTCGCTGCCGGTTGCGCCGTGCTGGATCTCAGCGGCGCCTCGGCCGCGTTGTCCGTGCTACCACGCATCAATGGCGAGCGCCTCGACCAGCTCCCGGCTGCCGCCTGGCTCGGCGTTCCCCTGGCAGCTGCCCAGGCGGCCGCCAGCGTGGCTGCCGTGCTCGCTCGCTTGAATGCTCTCAATGATGCGTCCCTGACGGCGTGCCTGGCCGCCTCCGGTGCCGGCCGTGGTGGCGCCGAGGAATTGGCGCGGCAGGCCACTGAATTGCTCAACGGTCGACCGGTCGAGGCGCGGCTGTTCGAAGGACAGCTGGCCTTCAATCTGCTCGGTCGCACCGGCGCAGCGACAGCGGATGGCTATACTGCCCAGGAACATCGCTTGCTGGACGAATGTCAGCAGGTGCTGGGAGCGCGCTTGCCGGTGCTGGACGTCACCGCCGTGCAGGCGCCGGTGTTCTTTGGCGACAGCCTGGCGCTCAGCCTGAGGGCCCAGGCGCCCTGGCAGCTGGAGCAGGTGCTGGAGGCCCTGGGTGACGAGCCGGGCCTGGCGCTCGACGAAGAACTCGATTGCCCGTCTGCCGTGGGCGATGCCCTGGGCCGGGAAGAGGTGCTGGTGGGACGGGTGAGGCTGCATCCGCGGGATGCCCGCCGGCTGGAATGTTGGCTGGTGGCGGACAATGTCAGATTATCGGCACTGACGGCCGTTCAGCTGGCCGAATTGTTGCTTAAACAGTCGGCCTAAAAGATACTTCGTGAAATGCTTCGCTCTTTTGGCTTGAGCAAAAGGGCAGTGGACGTGGCACGCAGCGATGGACACAGGCGCCCGCACGGTGGCGCGATCGACAGCTTCTTAAAAGGGACGGTCATGGTTCGAGTTCAGAAACTGGTGCGGGCAATTGCAGCGGCGAGCGCCTTGATGTCTGGCGCGGCCCAGGCCCTCAGCCTGGGGGAGATCCACCTCAATTCGGCCCTCAATCAGCCCTTCGATGCCACCATCGATCTGTCGGACCTGCGTGATCTCGGTACCGCCGAGTTGCGCCCCAATCTGGCGTCCGTCGAGGATTTCGGCAAGGCCGGCGTCGACCGCGCCTTCTTTCTCAACGATCTCAAGTTCACCCCGGAGGTGCGCAACGGGCGCACCGTCATCCGCGTGACCTCGGCGCGTCCGGTGCGCGAGCCCTATCTCAACTTCCTGCTGGAAGTGAACTGGCCGAGTGGCCGGATCCTGCGCGAGTACACCGTGTTGCTGGATCCGCCGCTCTATACCCCCCAGGCTGCGGCAGCGCCGTTCGCGCCCCAGGTACCGGCCACGCCGCGAGCGCGCGCCAACACGCCGGGCACACCGCGTCCGGCCACGCCGCCGGCCGCGCCAGCACCGAGCGCGACCCAGACACGGGGCACCTACACCACCGAGCGGCGCGATACCCTCTGG
>NZ_WHOV01000299.1:0-661 GCF_009765395.1 Pseudomonas sp. BAV 4579
CCAGTGCGATACGGCGGTGCCCCAGGCCGAGCAGGTGCTCGGTGGCCATGGCCATGCCCTGGCGGTTGTCCACCGCCACCGCCGCATAGGGACGCTGGGGTTCGTGATAGGCCAGGATGAAGGGCGTCCGCTCCTGGCTCAGCTCGGCCAGCACCGCGCTGCGGTCGGCGTCGGCCACCGTCAGTACCAGGCCGGCGACGCGCTGGCGCAGCAGTTCCTCCACCACCGCCGCCTCGCGCTCGGGCTGGTAGTCGGTGGTAGCGATCACCAGCGAGTAGCCCTGGCTGCGCGCGGTGCGTTCCATGGCGTGCAGCTGTTCGGCGAACACCGGGTTGAGCAGGCTGGGCACCACCACGCCGATCAGCCGGGTGCTCTGCTGACGCAGCTGGCGGCCCAGCAGATTGGGGCGGAAATTGAGACTGCGCGCGGCGTCCAGCACCCGCTGCCGGGTACTCTCGCGCACCTGCTCGGGCGTGGCGAAGGCCCGCGCCGCCGTGGCCCGGGAGACCCCCGCCTGTTGCGCTACCTGTTTCAGATCGGTCATGCCGGCCTCGTTTGAGATCGATCTCATTAGCGGCAGACAATGCCGGCGGCAGATGTCGGGACGATGACAGCGAGATGAAGCTTCTGCTCTGGCGCCGGGCCCGGGCCCGGCGCCAGA
>NZ_WHOV01000044.1:0-25700 GCF_009765395.1 Pseudomonas sp. BAV 4579
GCGGAAGCGCAGAGATTCGAACTCTGGGACCCTTGCGAGTCGGCGGTTTTCAAGACCGCTGCCTTAAACCACTCGGCCACACTTCCGTAAGAGGGGCGCATAGTACCTGATGGCAACACACTGTCAAACAGTCGCAAGCGATCCTTAAGCAACATTTGCTATCTTCGGGGTCGTACGGTACACCACACCGTTAATCTAGCTTTGGAGTACACCATGAACGAGCGTCAATACGCCTATAACCCTGCCATCGCGCAACCGCGGGACGTCAGCCGTGTATTGCGCAACACCTATGCCCTGCTGGCCATGACCCTGGCGTTCAGCGGCCTGGTCGCCTTCGTCTCGCAGCAGATGCGGCTGCCCTACCCCAACATCTTCGTGGTCCTGATCGGCTTCTATGGCCTGTTCTTCCTGACCGTGAAGACCCGCGACAGCGGCTGGGGTCTGGTCAGCACCTTCGCGCTGACCGGCTTCATGGGCTACACCCTGGGCCCGATCCTGAACATGTACCTGGGCTTGCCCAACGGGGGCAGCGTGATCGCCTCCGCCGCCGGCATGACCGCCCTGGCCTTCTTTGGTCTGTCGGCCTACGCCCTGATCAGCCGCAAGGACATGAGCTTCCTCAGTGGCTTCCTGATGGCGGGCTTCTGGATCCTGCTGGGCGCCGTGGTGCTGTCCTTCTTCGTCCAGATCAGCGGTCTGCAACTGGCCATCAGCGCGGGCTTCGTGCTGTTCGCCGCCGCGGCCATCCTGTTCCAGACCAGCGCCATCGTGCACGGTGGTGAAGACAACTACATCATGGCTACCATCACCCTGTACGTCTCGATCTACAATATGTTCATCAGCTTGCTGCAGATCTTCGGATTTGCCAGCAGCAACGATTGATCATCAGCGGTAGCCCGAGAGGCCCGCTTCGGCGGGCCTTTTTACATCCATGAAATTTGCCATCGTTGTCCTTTCTCCACCCCAGGCGCCCTCGGCGCGTCGAGCCCTGCGCTTCTGCGAGGCACTGCTGGCCGGGGGGCACGAGCTGTCGCGCCTGTTTCTCTATCGCGACGGTGTCCATAACGCCTCCCATGCCCTGGTCAGCGGCCAGGACGAGTCGGATCTGCCCGCGCGTTGGCGGGAGCTGATCGAACGCCACCAGATCGACGCCGTGGTCTGCATCGCCGCCGCCCTCAAGCGTGGGCTGCTGGACGAGAACGAAGCGCGGCGCTATGAACGTGAGGGCGCGGTGAACGTGCGGGCGCCCTGGCAGCTGTCCGGTCTGGGCCAACTGCATGAAGCGATACAGGACGCCGATCGCCTGCTCTGCTTTGGAGGCGACTAGCATGGCCAAGAGCACCCTCGTCATCTCCCGCCAGCCGGCACTGAGCGGCCCCGGTCCGCGCGAGGCCCTGGATATCGTACTGGCCGGCGGTGCCTTCGAACTGCCCCTGGCGCTGCTGTTCGCAGGGCCTGGCGTGACCCAGCTGCTGGCCGCCGACAGCGCTGCCCTGGAGCAAAAGGATCTCAGTGCCAACCTTTCCGCGCTGCCGCTGTTCGGTGTCGAGGCCATCTACGCCGAAGCCTCCGCCCTGCAGCGCCTGGGTATCACGCCCGAGCAACTGCCCGCCTGGGTGACACCACTGGAGCCCGAGGCCCTGGCAGCGCTGATTCATGAATACGACCAGGTGATTTCCATTTGACTACCCTGCACCTGTTTTCCCGCTCGCCGCTGCTGGACGCCGGCGCCCTGGACGGCCTGAGCTGGGTCCGTAGCGAGGACACCGTGCTGCTCACCGGCGCTGCGGTCGAGGCCCTGCGCCCTGGCAGCGTTGCGGCCGAGCGGCTGGCCCGACTTCCGGCCGAGGCAGCACTCTATGCCCTGGCGGAGGATGTCCAGGCCCGTCGCCTGCACCCCGAACGAGCCGTGACCCTGATCGACTACCCCACCTTCGTCGACCTGAGCGTGAGCTGCGCCAAGGTCATCAGCTGGACCTGAGCATGCCTCCTCTCGACCTCGACCCCGAAGGCTATCTGCGCGACCTCTCTCAGTGGAGTCCGGAAGTGGCCCAGCAACTGGCACTCAAGGAAGGCATCGAGCTGACCGAGCGCCACTGGCAGGTGCTGCAGGCGCTGCGTGACTTCTACGCCCACTTCCAGCTTTCGCCGGCCAATCGGCCGCTGATCAAGTACATTGCCCAGACGCTGGGCCCGGAACTGGGCACCAGTCTGCAGCTCAACCTGCTGTTCAAGGGCGCGCCGGCCAAGCTCGGCGCCAAACTGGCCGGCCTGCCGAAACCGGATAACTGTCTATGACCTTCACCACGCCCGAAGAACATCCCTTCGCCGTCTATGTCTGGGCCCTGGGCAAGGGCAAGCGCGGCGCCCGCAGCCTGACCGAGGCCGAGGCGGAAATGGCCATGGGCCTGATCCTCGACGGCCGGGTGACCGATGCCCAGCTCGGCGCCTTTCTCATGCTGCTCAGGCACAAGGAAGAGAGCGCCGAGGAGCTGGCCGGCTTCACCCGCGCCGTCCGCGCGCGCCTGCAGCCGCCAGGCTTCACGGTCGACCTCGACTGGCCCTCCTACGCCGGCAAGAAGCGTCATCTGCCCTGGTACCTGCTGGCGGTGAAATGCCTGGCCGGTAGCGGCGTGCGGGTGGTCATGCATGGCGGCGGTACCCACACCGCGGGCCGACTCTATACCGAACAGTGCCTGGCCGACCTGGGGATGCCGACCGCCACTGACTGGCAGGGTGTCGGCACCCTGCTCGATCGTGGTCAGCCGGCCTTCCTGCCGCTGGCCGCCTGGATGCCGGCCCTGCAGCGGATGATCGATCTCAAGGCCGAGCTCGGCCTGCGCTCGCCGATCCATTCCCTGGTACGGCTGCTCAACCCCAGCCAGGCGCGTTGCATCCTGCAGAGCATCTTCCACCCCGGCTACCAGGAGGTGCATCGCGAAGCCAGTTGCCTGCTGGCTGACGACAGCATCGTCATCAAGGGCGAAGGGGGTGAAGTCGAGCGCAATCCCGATGTCATCGCCCACCTCTATGGCACCCGTGCTGGCGAAGCCTGGGACGAAATCTGGCCGGCGCTGACCGAGCGCCGCCAGGTCAAGCCGGAGCGCCTCGATCCGGCCCTGCTGGCCGCTACCTGGCGCGGTGAAGCGGAAGATCCCTATGGGCGCCTGGCAGTCACCGCCACCCTGGCCGTGGCCCTGCGTGCCCTGGGTCAGGATCAGGCCAGCGCCCAGCGTGAAGCCGAGCGGCGCTGGGAAGCGCGCGAGCGGACGCTCTGACGTCACCTCAGGAACCCGGAGCGGCTCCCCGGGTTCCTAACCGCAACGTAGCGGAGGATGACGATATGGGCTTGTTGGTCGATGGACAGTGGCAGGACCGCTGGTACGACAATGGCAAGGATGGCCATTTCAAACGGGAAGAAGCCCAGCGTCGCGACTGGATCGCCCGCCCCGAGCAAGCCATTCCGCAGGGCGCCGCACGCCATGCCCCCGAAGCCGGTCGCTACCAACTCTATGTGTCCCTGGCCTGCCCCTGGGCGCACCGCACCCTGATCTATCGCCAGCTCAAGAGCCTCAGAGATCTGATCGGCGTCTCGGTGGTCAGCTGGCTGATGCGTGAGGAAGGCTGGACCTTCGACCTGGCCAGGGGCGCCAGTGGTGACGATCTCTATCATCTCGACCGCCTCTACCAGCTCTATCAGCGCGACCAGGCCGACTACACCGGGCGGGTTACCGTCCCGGTGCTCTGGGATCGTCAGGAAGAGCGCATCGTCAGCAACGAATCCGCCGAGATCATCCGCATGTTCAATGGCGCCTTCGATGACCTGACCGGCAATCGCCTGGATCTCTACCCGCAGGCCCTGCGCGGTCGCATCGATGCCCTCAACGACCGTATCTATCCGAAGGTCAACAATGGTGTCTACCGAGCCGGTTTCGCCACCACCCAGGAGGCCTACGAAGAAGCCTTCGACGAGGTCTTCGCCACCCTCGACGACCTGGAAAAGCTGCTGCAGACCCAGCGCTATCTCACCGGCGAATGGCTGACCGAAGCCGATTGGCGCCTGTTCACCACCCTGATTCGCTTCGACGCCGTCTATCACGGCCACTTCAAGTGCAACCTGCGGCGCATTCGGGATTATCCGGCGCTACAGGGATGGCTGAGGGAGCTGTATCAGTGGCCGGGGATCGCCGAGACCGTGGACTTCCAGCACATCAAGCACCACTACTACGGCAGTCATGCGCAGATCAACCCGACCGGTATCGTGCCCAAGGGGCCGGCCCTGGAGCTGGACCTGCCCCATGGCCGCGAGGCCCTGAGCGGAGCCGGGATCCAGGGCGCGGACTGAGATCAGACCGCCGCCTGGGCGCCTTCGAACCAGGCCAGCTTCTCGCGTAGCGCCACCACTTCGCCGACGATCACCAGGGTCGGCGCGTGGACCTCGTGCTCGGCCACCAGTTGCGGCAGATCCTGCAGGGTACCGGTGAACACCCGCTGATTGGGCGTGGTGCCCTGTTGGACCAGCGCCGCCGGCGTTGCCGGATCCTTGCCATGGGCGATGAGTTGCGCGCAGATGGTCGGCAGCCCCACCAGGCCCATGTAGAACACCAGGGTTTGCCCTGGCGCCACGAGATCGGTCCAGGGCAGATCGGCCGAACCGTCCTTGAGATGGCCGGTGACGAAGCGCACCGACTGGGCATGGTCTCTGTGGGTCAGGGGAATGCCGGCATAGGCGGCACAACCACTGGCCGCGGTGATGCCCGGCACCACCTGGAAAGGAATGCCTTCGGCTGCCAGCTCTTCGATCTCTTCGCCACCGCGACCGAAGATGAAAGGATCGCCCCCCTTCAGCCGTAGCACCCGCTTGCCCTCCTGGGCCAGCTTGACCAGCAGGCGATTGAGATCGTCCTGGGGCACCGCATGCTCGGCGCGCCGCTTGCCGACATAGATGCGATCGGCATCGCGCCGGCACATGTCGAGGATGGTCGGCGCCACCAGGCGATCGTAGAGCACCACATCGGCCTGCTGCATCAGCCGCAGGGCGCGGAAGGTCAGCAGATCCGGATCACCGGGACCGGCGCCGACCAGATAGACCTCGCCGCGAAAACTGGCCGTCTCGCTGTTCAGCTTGGCTTCCAGCAGTTGCTCGGCAGCCTGGGGCTGGCCGGAAAAGACCTTTTCCGCGACCTCGCCCTGGAACACCTCTTCCCAGAAGATCCGCCGCGCCTGCAGGTCGGCGAAGCGGCTCTTCACCCGGGCGCGAAAGCGCTGGGCGAGTTGCGCCAGCTGGCCATAGGTCGCCGGAATCCAGCTCTCCAGCTTGGCGCGCGCCAGGCGCGCCAGCACCGGGGCGTCACCGCCGCTGGAAATGGCGATCACCAGAGGCGAACGATCGACGATGGCCGGAAAGATCACGGTGCACAGCTTGGGCGCATCCACCACGTTGACCGGCAGGCCCAGGGCCTGGGCATCGTGGGACACCGTCTCGTTGACCTCGTCATCGTCGGTGGCCGCGATCACCAGGCAGTGCCCGGCGAGGTGATCCGCCGCATAGCGCTCGACCCGGCAACTGCCGCCCCGCGCCTCGACGAAGGCGCGTACCTCCGGCTCGATTTCCGGCGCCACCAGGGTGATGCGCGCGCCGGCTTCGGCCAGCAGCACGCTCTTGCGCAGGGCGATATCGCCCCCGCCGATCACCAGTACCGGACGACCATCGAGCTTGTGGAAGAGCGGCAGGTAATCCATCAGCCGATGACCTCGAGGCCGCCCATGTAGGGCTTGAGCACCTCGGGGACGCGGATGCTGCCGTCAGCCTGCTGATAGTTCTCCAGCACGGCGACCAGCGTACGACCCACGGCCAGGCCGGAGCCGTTGAGGGTGTGCACCAGCTCGGGCTTGCCCTCGGCGTTGCGGTAGCGGGCCTGCATGCGGCGCGCCTGGAAGTCACCGCAGTTGGAGCAGGACGAGATCTCGCGATACTTGCCCTGGCTCGGCACCCAGACTTCCAGGTCGTAGGTCTTGGTGGCGCCGAAACCCATGTCGCCGGTGCACAGCGACAGCACCCGGTAGGGCAGTTCCAGCCGTTGCAGCACGGTCTCGGCGTGACCGGTCAGCTCTTCCAGGGCCTGGAAGGAGGTGCTCGGCTCGACGATATGGACCATCTCCACCTTGTCGAACTGGTGCTGACGGATCATGCCGCGGGTGTCGCGACCCGAGGCCCCGGCTTCGCTGCGGAAGCACGGGGTATGGGCAGTGAACTTCAGCGGCAGGCGCTTGGCATCGAGGATCTGGCCGGCGACCAGATTGGTCAGGGTCACCTCGGCGGTGGGGATCAGGTAGAGATCGCTCTCGCCTTCGCGGCCGATCTTGAACAGGTCTTCCTCGAACTTGGGCAACTGACCGGTGCCCTGCAGGGTCTCGGCCTGCACCAGGTAGGGGGTATAGGTCTCTTCGTAGCCATGCTCACCGGTGTGCAGGTTGAGCATGAACTGCGCCAGGGCACGGTGCAGCCGCGCGATGGGGCCGCGCATCACGGCGAAGCGGGCGCCGGAGAACCGTGCAGCGGTCTCGAAATCCAGCCAGCCGTGGGTCTCGCCCAGGGCAACGTGGTCCTTGATCTCGAAATCGAAGTCGCGCGGGGTACCCGAGCGACGGACCTCGACATTGTCGTCTTCGTCCTTGCCAACCGGCACCGAGGCGTCGGGCAGGTTGGGCAGGCCCAGCAGCAGGGCATCCAGTTCGCCCTGGACCCGATCCAGCTCGCGCTTGGCTTCTTCCAGTTCACTGCCCATGCGATCGACCTCGGCCAGCAGCGGCGCGATGTCCTCGCCACGCGCCTTGGCCTGGCCGATCCCCTTGGAGCGGGCATTGCGCTCGGCCTGCAGGGTCTCGGTGCGGGTCTGCACGGCCTTGCGACGGGCTTCCAGCGACTCCACCAGGCTGACGTCAAGAACGTAGCCACGGGTCGCCAGACGTGCGGCCACCTCCTCGGTTTGGGTGCGAACCAGTTTCGAATCAAGCATGTCCGTGTCTCTTGCTTAGGAATGGGGGCAGCCGTGCGGGCGGGGCGTCAGGAACGCGGCCGGCGCTGACGCGGGCTGGACCGATCGAGGTCCGCCAAGTGCTGCAGTTTATCGCGGATCTTCAGCTCCAGCCCACGGGGAACCGGCTCATAGTAGCGGCGCGGCTCGAGTTCTTCGGGAAAGTAGTCCTCTCCCGCGGCATAGGCTTCGGGCTCATCGTGGGCATAGCGGTATTCGTCGCCATAGCCGAGGTTCTTCATCAGCTTGGTCGGCGCATTGCGCAGGTGCAGCGGCACCTCACGCGAGCCGTTCTGGCGCACGTCGGCCAGGGCGGCCTTGTAGCCCATATAGACGGCGTTGCTCTTGGGCGCGCAGGCCAGATAGACGATCGCCTGGGCAATGGCCAGCTCGCCCTCCGGACTGCCCAGGCGCTCCTGGACATCCCAGGCGTCCAGGCACAGGCTCAGGGCGCGCGGATCGGCGTTACCGATGTCTTCGCTGGCCATCCGCACCACGCGCCGGGCGATGTACAGCGCATCGCAGCCGCCGTCGATCATCCGGGCGAACCAGTAGAGGGCGCCATCGGGATTGGAGCCGCGCACCGACTTGTGCAACGCGGAAATCTGGTCGTAGAAGGCTTCGCCACCCTTGTCGAAGCGGCGGCGCTGATCGCCCAGCAGACTCTGGAACAGTTCGGCGTCCAGGACACCACCGTCCTCGGCCAGGTCCGCGGCGTTCTCCAGCAGATTGAGCAGTCGCCGACCATCACCGTCGGCGGCGGCCAGCAGCAGCGTCAGGGCGTCGTCCGGCAGACTCAGCTGCCGCTCGCCCAGGCCCTTGGCACTGGTCAGGGCACGGCGTGCCAGGCCGCCGAGGGCCTCGTCGTCCAGACTCTTGAGCACATAGACCCGGGCCCGCGACAGCAGCGCGTTGTTGAGCTCGAAGGAGGGATTCTCGGTGGTCGCCCCGATGAAGATCAGGGTGCCGTCTTCGACATAGGGCAGGAAGGCATCCTGCTGCGACTTGTTGAAGCGATGCACCTCGTCGACGAAGAGGATGGTGCGGCGGCGATACTGGGCGGCCTGCTGCTTGGCCACCTCCACCGCGTGGCGGATCTCCTTGACCCCGGAAAGCACCGCCGAGAGCGTTTCGAAATGGGCATCGGACACCTGGGCCAGCAACCGCGCCAGGGTGGTCTTGCCCACCCCTGGCGGTCCCCAGAAGATCATCGAATGCAGCGCGCCCTGCTCCAGCGCCTCGCGCAGAGGTTTGCCCCGCGCCAGCAGGTGTTGCTGACCCGCGTATTCATCGAGGGTCGCGGGACGCATGCGGGCAGCCAAGGGCTGCCCGACGGGTGCGCTACTGAAGAGATCCATGGGGTGCGATCACTCCTGGATGACGTCGGCTCCCTTGGGCACCTGGAAGGTGAACTGGGACGCGGCCACCGGCTCGTTGAGCTTGACGTTGAAGAAGAGGATGTTGGTTCTCTGACCGGCACCGTCGATCAACTGCATGTCGTTGATCACGCCGTTGCGGAACGACAGCCGCAGGCTGTCGAACAGGGTGTCCTTGGTCTTGGGCTTGAGCACGAAGTCGACCACGTTGCCGGCATCCTTGCTGGTGACGTCGAAGCTGCTTTCGATCTTGGAAATGTCACCCGACAAGAGCAGCGCCGGCGTCTGGGTCAGGCGCAGGTCCAGCTTGCGGATGGTGACCTGTTCCAGGTCCGGATCGTACAGCCAGACCTGCTTGCCGTCGGACACCAGCAGCTGCTCCTGGGGCGCATCGGAATGCCAGCGGAACAGCCCCGGGCGCTTGAGGCTCATGTTGCCGGCGGTTTCCTGCAGACGGGTACCCGACCCATCCAGGGTCAGCTGCGAAAAGCGCGCGGTCAGGGTCTGGGCCTTGTCCAGCAGTTGCGACAGACGACCCACCGACGCCTGGTCGGCATGGGCGGAAAAGCTTACGGCGGCCAGGGCGGCCAGGGCGAAGCAACGCAGCTTGTGCATCGAGGTCCTCATGGATGTCAGTCTCTCACCGGGGCAGGCGCTGTGACCTCGCGCGAGCCGTTGGTGTTCATGGGCGATACGACACCGGCCATTTCCATGGTTTCGATCATCCGTGCCGCCCGGTTGTAACCGATCTTGAGTTTGCGCTGGACCGCGGAGATCGAGGCCCGACGACTCTCGGTGACGAAGCGCACGGCCTCGTCATAGAGCGGATCGTCCTCGTCGCTGTCGCCACCCTCGCCGCTGCCACCGTCGAAGCCCGCACCACCGCCCTCGTCCGGACCGCTGAGGATGTCTTCGATGTAGTCGGGGGCACCGCGCTCCTTCCAGGCCTCGACGACGCGATGGACCTCGTCGTCGGACACGAAGGCGCCATGGACGCGGATCGGCAGGCCGGTGCCCGGTGGCAGGTAGAGCATGTCACCATGACCGAGCAGCTGTTCGGCGCCGCCCTGGTCGAGAATGGTCCGGGAGTCGATCTTGCTCGACACCTGGAAGGCCATCCGCGTCGGGATGTTGGCCTTGATCAGACCGGTGATGACGTCCACCGAGGGCCGCTGGGTGGCCAGGATCAGGTGGATGCCGGCCGCCCGCGCCTTCTGCGCGATCCGCGCGATCAATTCTTCGACCTTCTTGCCGACGATCATCATCATGTCGGCGAATTCGTCCACCACCACCACGATGGTCGGCAGCGTCTTCAGCAGCGGTGCCTCATCGTCCATGCTCTCGCGACGATAGAGCGGATCGGTCAGCGGCGTACCCGCCTCCTCCGCGTCCTTCACCTTGCGGTTGAAGCCGGCCAGGTTACGCACGCCCATGGCCGCCATCAGCTTGTAGCGCCGCTCCATCTCCGCCACGCTCCAGCGCAGGGCATTGGCGGCTTCCTTCATGTCGGTCACCACCGGACACAGCAGGTGCGGAATGCCCTCGTAGATCGAGAGTTCCAGCATCTTGGGATCGATCATGATCAGGCGCGCGTCTTCCGGACTCGACTTGAACAGGATCGACAGGAGCATGGCGTTCACGCCCACCGACTTACCGGAGCCCGTGGTACCGGCCACCAGCAGGTGCGGCATCTTGGCCAGGTCGGTGATGACCGGCTTGCCACCGATGTCGTGACCCAGGGCCAGGGTGACGGGCGACTTGGCCGCCGCGTACTCGGGCGATTCGAGGACCTCGGAGAAGCGCACCATCTGGCGATCCTCGTTGGGGATCTCGATACCCACGGTGGTCTTGCCGGGAATGACTTCCACCACCCGGACACTGAACACGGCGAGCGAACGCGCCAGGTCCTTGGCCAGGTTGGAAATGCGGCTGACCTTGACGCCGGCCGCCGGCTGAATCTCGAAGCGGGTGATCACCGGGCCGGGATGGACGCTCTCCACGATCACCTCGACGCCGAACTCCTTGAGCTTGACCTCGAGCAGGCGCGACATGTTCTCGAGGAATTCCGGCGAATAGCTCTGCTGCTTCTTCTCGGCGCGATCCAGGATCGACAGTGGCGGCAGGGTACCTTCCAGATCCGCGTCGACCCGGACTACGGCGCCCGGCGAATAGGGCGCGGAGACCGGGGCTGGCGCCGCCTTGCGCGGCGGCGGCGTGGGCAGGGCGACACTGGCCGGCGCCGGGACAGGCGCGGCAGCGACAGGCGCGGACTCGGGCGCTTCGGCGACAAAGCGACTGGGCGCGGGCATCTCGATGCGCGGCGCGGCACGCTCCACCCGTGGCGGCGGCGCGACGTCGAGCAGATCGTCGAGGTCTTCGTCTGCGACGGGAATCGGTACCTCGCGGGCCTTGGGCTTGCGCGCAACCGGCGGCGACACCGGCTCGTCGAAGACGTCCAGTTCCGGCGCGTGACGGCGACCGCCGGCCAGGCGGCTGAAGCCACCCTGCACCAGATCCAGCAGGTCGAGTACGACCTTGCCGGTGAAATCCATCACCTTGAACCAGGACAGATCGGTAAAGACCGTCAATCCCAGCAGGAACAGCGCGAGGAACAGCAGCGTGCTGCCCTGGACATTGAGGGCTGCGACCGACAGCTGCCCCAGGCTCTCGCCCAGCGCGCCGCCAGCGGACGCCGGCAGCGCCGACACCGCATGGAAATGGATATAGGCCAGTACCGAACCCGAGATCACCAGCAGGACCAGACCGGTCAGCCGCCAGGAAAACAGCCAACCACTCCACTCCCAGGGCAGGTGCCGTTTGCGGAAGATCTGCCAGGTCTTGACGGCGAGCAGCACGGGGAACACGAAGGCGAAATAGCCGAGCGCCATGAACAGCACGTCGGCCAGCCAGGCACCGGCGCGGCCCGCGGTGTTATGGACCTGATCGATGCGACTGGTGTGGGTCCAGCCCGGATCGGAGGGGTCGTAGCTCAGCAGAGCCATGAGCAGATACAGGCACAAGGCGGCCAGTGCGATGAGCACCACCTCCTTGAGACGATAATGCAGATGCTCACGCCATTGGTTGACGTGGCTGACAGAACTGGATTGCTTCAAGCGCGCTTTTCCCGCACACGGAACGTGTGACCGTGAATCAAAAACAGTGCGCCATTCTAGATCGCCCGGGCCCTGCTTCTACAGTCCCGCGGCGAAACATGGCACGATAGCGGACGGCCGTACCGGAACCGCCTTCAGGCACAACATTGGAGCATTCTTTCGTTGTCCTGACAAAGAGTTATGACGATTTCTTGAGCTTGTTACGCACAAGCCGCACCCTTCGGCTCCACCCATCAGAAGGCGCCCTCCCCTACCATGGTGAAATGGCTGACCCGCGCAAGCCCTGACTTCCCGCCCCTGCAGCAGGCGCTGCGCGAACCCAACGGCCTCCTGGCCATCGGCGGCGACCTGAGCGCGGCACGCCTGATCGGCGCCTATCGTCACGGCTGCTTTCCCTGGTACCAGGCCGGCCAGCCCTTGCTCTGGTGGTCGCCGGATCCCCGCACGGTGCTGTTCCCGCCGGACCTGCACGTCTCCCGCAGCCTGGCGAAAACGCTGCGCAAGACGCCGCTGCGCGTCACCTACGATCAGGCCTTCGCCAGGGTGATCCAGGCCTGCGCCGGTCCGCGACGTGATGCCGACGGCACCTGGATCACCGTGGAGATGCGCCAGGCCTACCAGGAACTGCACGCCCAGGGTTGGGCTCATTCCGTGGAAGTCTGGGACGGTGACCAGCTGGTCGGCGGTCTCTATGGCATCGCCATGGGCAAGCTGTTCTTTGGCGAGTCCATGTTCAGCCACGCCGACAACGCTTCCAAGATCGGCTTCGTGACCCTGGTACGGGACCTGGCCGCCTGGGGCTTCGTGATGATCGACTGCCAGATGCAAACCGCGCATCTGGAGAGTCTCGGCGCGAGCAGTCTCTCCCGGGAACGCTTTGCCGAATACCTGGCCAAATACCTGGATCAGGCCAGCATGGCCGCCTGGCCTACCTTCCACGGGTGACTTACACTCAAGCCAGGCTTATGTAGAGATTCGACATGACCGAGCTGGCGAGACTCAAGTTTTACGCAACCCAGCCTCACGCTTGCAGTTACCTGCCCAACGAGCAGGCGACCACGCTGTTTCTCGACCCCTCGCAGCCCATGAACGGTCAGATCTACGCCGAGTTGTCCGAACTGGGCTTTCGCCGCAGCGGCGATCACCTCTACCGCCCCCACTGCCAGCTCTGCAAAGCCTGCGTTCCCGCCCGCATCCCCGTCGCTCGCTTTCGCCCCAGCCGCAAGCAGACGCGCGTACTCAAGCGCAATCTCGACATCAAGGTCACGCGCTGCGACCCGGGTTTCACCGAAGAGCGCTATCAGCTCTACGCCCGCTATATCAGCGAACGCCACGCCGACGGCGACATGTTCCCGCCGAGCCGCGGCCAGTTCTCCACCTTCCTGGTCAGCCACCTGCCCTACGCCTTCTTCTACGAGATGCGCATCGAGGGCCGCCTGATCGGCATCGCGGTGACCGATGTGCTGCCCAATGGCATGTCGGCGGTCTACACCTTCTACGACCCCAGCGAAGAAAGGCGCAGCCTGGGCGTATTCGGCATCCTCTGGCAGATCGCCGAAACCCGCCGCCTCGGCCTCGATGCGGTTTATCTCGGCTACTGGATCAAAGGGTGTCGCAAGATGTCCTATAAGACCGAGTACCGCCCCATTGAGCTCTTCGTCAATCAGCGCTGGGTCGCCCTGGCCTGACGAAATAGCGCTTTTTCTGAATTTCTGTCAGAATATGGGCCTTTTTCGCCCGGACTGCTCTGGGCCTATCTTGTCACCGAGGGCTTTTCTATATATGTCGAAAGAAGACAGCTTCGAAATGGAAGGTACTGTCGTCGACACCCTTCCCAACACCATGTTTCGTGTGGAGTTGGAAAATGGGCACGTCGTCACCGCGCACATCTCCGGAAAGATGCGTAAGAACTACATCCGCATCCTGACGGGCGACAAGGTTCGCGTGGAACTGACGCCTTACGATCTGAGCAAGGGCCGGATCACTTACCGCGCGCGTTAAGCGAATCCTTTCATGAAAAAGCCCGGCAATGCCGGGCTTTTTCATGAGTGATTGTAAATCGCGACCTGCCCTCAGGCAGGTTCGGCCGTGGTCTCGAACTCGAACTCCAGTTCGTCGTTCACCGCGTCGATGTGGACGATACCGCCATGGTCGGCCAGGTCCCCGAACAGGATCTGCTCGGCCAGCGGCCGCTTGATCTTGTCCTGGATGAGGCGCGCCATGGGACGGGCACCCATCTGCACATCGTAGCCACGCTCTGCCAGCCAGCCGCGGGCGGCATCCGTGACTTCGAGCTGGACACGCTTGTCTTCGAGCTGCGCCTGGAGTTCGGTGAGGAACTTGTCGACGATGCTCTTGATGACTTCCGTGCTCAGGCGACCGAACTGGATGATGGTATCCAGACGGTTGCGGAACTCGGGCGTGAAGCTCTTCTTGATGACTTCCATGGCATCCGTGGTGTGATCCTGCAGCGTGAAGCCGATGGAGGCACGGGATGCGGTTTCGGCACCGGCGTTGGTGGTCAGGATCAGGATCACGTTGCGGAAGTCGGCCTTGCGACCATTGTTGTCCGTCAGGGTACCGTGGTCCATGACCTGCAGCAGCAGGTTGAACACCTCGGGGTGGGCCTTCTCGATCTCATCAAGCAGGAGCACGCAGTGCGGCGTCTTGGTGATGGCTTCGGTCAGCAGACCACCCTGGTCGAAACCGACGTAGCCGGGAGGCGCACCGATCAGGCGCGACACAGTATGCCGCTCCATGTACTCGGACATGTCGAAGCGCACCAGTTCGACGCCCATGGCCTTGGCCAGCTGCCGGGCAACCTCGGTCTTGCCTACCCCGGTAGGACCGGCGAAGAGGAAGGAACCAACCGGCTTGTCCGGAGATTTCAGACCCGCACGGGACAGCTTGATCGCGGTGGACAGGGATTCGATGGCCAGGTCCTGACCGAAGACGGTCAGCTTTAGATCGCGCTCCAGGTTGCGCAGCAGCTCCTTGTCGGAACTGTTGACGGTCTTTGGGGGGATACGTGCGATCTTGGCGACGATGTCTTCGACCTGTTGCACGTCGATGCGCTCGGCACGCCGGTCTTCGGGCTGCAGACGCTGGTAGGCACCGGCTTCGTCGATGACATCGATGGCCTTGTCGGGCATGTGCCGGTCGTTGATGTAGCGCGCAGCCAGCTCGGCGGCGGCACGCAGGGCCTCGTCGGTGTACTCGATATGGTGATGCTGTTCGAAGCGCCCCTTGAGGCCACGCAGGATGCCGTAGGTATCATCTACCGAAGGCTCGACGACATCGACCTTCTGGAAGCGTCGAGCCAGTGCCCGGTCCTTTTCGAAGATGCCGCGGAATTCCTGGAAGGTGGTGGAGCCGATGCAGCGGATCTCACCGGAGGACAGCAGCGGCTTGAGCAGGTTGGAGGCGTCCATCACCCCGCCCGAGGCGGCGCCGGCACCGATGATGGTATGGATCTCGTCGATGAAGAGCACGGCATGGGGCCGCTTCTTCAGCTCCGCCAGCAGGGCCTTGAATCTCTTTTCGAAATCGCCGCGGTATTTGGTCCCGGCCAGCAGCGCACCGAGATCGAGGGAATAGACCACGCTGTCGGCTAGCAGGTCGGGAACCTGACCATCGACGATGCGCTTGGCCAGGCCTTCGGCGATGGCGGTCTTGCCGACGCCGGCCTCGCCCACCAGCAGCGGGTTGTTCTTGCGGCGCCGGGCAAGGATCTGGGCAACGCGCTCGACTTCAGACTCACGCCCCACCAGCGGATCGATACGACCCTGGCGAGCCTGCTCGTTGAGGTTGCTGGCGTAGGCTTCCAGCGGATTGTTGGAGGAGCTGGGTTCGGCACCCTCCTCCTCGGCGGCGTCCTGATCCTGCTCGGCTTCCGGTGCTGCCCCTGGCACCTTGGAGATGCCATGCGCGATGAAATTGACCACGTCGATCCGCGCCACGCTCTGCTGCTTGAGCAGGAACACCGCCTGGCTTTCCTGCTCGCTGAAGATGGCGACCAGGACGTTGGCCCCGGTCACTTCGCGCTTGCCCGAGCTCTGCACATGGAAGACCGCACGCTGGAGGACACGCTGAAAACCCAGCGTCGGCTGGGTTTCGCGCTCGTCGTCCTGCTGTGGGATCAGGGGCGTGGTGGAATCTATGAATTCCAACAGATCGCGCCGCAGACGATCGATGTTGGCGCCGCAGGCTCTCAACACGGTGGCCGCCGCTTCATTGTCCAGCAGCGCCAGCAGGAGGTGCTCAACGGTCATGAATTCATGACGCTTCGTCCTCGCCTCCTTGAAGGCGAGATTCAGGGTGACTTCGAGCTCACGATTCAACATAGCTTCACCTCATAGCCCAAGCAGCACAGTAGCCCAAGCAGCACAGATCTAACTTTCGATTTCGATTTCACACAGCAGCGGGTGGTTGCACTCCCTGGCATATTGATTGACTTGCATGGCCTTGGTTTCAGCGACATCGCGAGTAAATGTTCCGCAGACTGCCTTTCCCTGAGTATGCACAGTAAGCATCACCTGGGTAGCAGCTTCGCGGTTCATGCTGAAGTAGCGCTCCAGCACCTCGACGACGAACTCCATCGGGGTGTAGTCATCGTTATACATCAGAACTCGATATCTGGCTGGCCGTTTTAGTGCAGGTTTTGCCTCCTGCACCGCCAGGCCGCCGTTGTCGCCGTCCTGATGTTCGTTGTCGTCCGCCGCCAGTCGGATGGGGTCGATTACACGCATTCTGATCGATTCCGAATTACGGGATGAAGAGCAGGAAAAAAGAGCTTGATCCACGTCTCAGCCGCCTATTGCCTTGCCTTGACTAAGGCTGAAAGGGTGTTACAAACATCCTGTACCGACGAGGTACCAAGGGTTCCGTTGTAGTGGCGTCTGTGTGGATTCACTGGAACTGTAGTCGAATGATACTCCAGGCTTGGAGTCCTTTGCAGAGGGAGCCGGTATGCTCAGTGGCAAGGTCAAATGGTTCAATAACGCCAAAGGATATGGCTTCATCGTTGCAGATAACAGTGATGAAGACCTATTCGCTCATTACTCGGCCATCCAGATGGACGGTTACCGCACGCTGAAGGCGGGCCAGGCGGTCAACTTCAATATCGTTCAGGGTCCCAAGGGCCTGCACGCCGTGGAGATTCGCGCGGCCGAGGTAAGCGCCCCCGCCGCTACGCCGGCCACCAATACCCTCGACGTGCGGGATACGGTCAGTACGGAAGCCTGATCTCACGCCCCTTCGGGGGCGCCATCTCCCCCTTCGCGCCGCTGTCCTTCGCTGTGCCCCAGGTCGCGCTCCGGAAACAGCAGGTTCCTGACCCGATTCTTCAGCGCTCGGGCATCGGGAAAGCCGCCATCCCTCTTCCGCTCCCAGAGCACCTCTCCGCCACAGGCGATCTCGAACACGCCCCCGGTTCCCGGAAGCAACGTCACACCGCCCAGATCGGTACCAAAGGTGCTGAGCAGCTCCTGGGCCAGCCAGCCCGAGCGCAGCAGCCATTGGCACTGGGTGCAGTAGTGGATGGTGATGATAGGTCCGGCGTCCGCCACGGTACACCTCGCAAGGCCTGGGCTCCCTATAATACGCAGCCCCCGTTCCCGTCCGCCATGTGGTCCGTCCTATGCGCCTGTTGCTGCTGGTAGCCTGCCTTCTCCTGTCTGCCCTGGCCTGGAGTGCCCCGCCGCCGAAGGTCGGCCTGGTGTTGTCCGGCGGTGCCGCCCGGGGACTGGCGCATATCGGCGTGCTCAAGGCCCTGGAGGAACAGGGCATCCAGGTCGACGCCATCGCCGGCACCAGCATGGGCGCGGTAATCGGCGGCCTCTATGCCGCCGGCTACAGCGCCGAGGAACTGGAACGCATCGCGCTGGACATGGACTGGGGCCAGGTACTGTCCGACCAGCCGCCACGCAAGGACGTGCCCTTCCGGCGCAAGCAGGATGACCGGGACTTCCTGGTCAAGCAGAAGCTCAGCTTTCGGGATGACGGCACCCTGGGCCTGCCCATCGGGGTGATCCAGGGCCAGAACCTGGGGATGATGCTGGAAAAGCTGTTCGTGCATACCAGCGATACCCGGGACTTCAACCAATTGGCCATCCCCTTCCGCGCCGTGGCCACGGACATCACCACCGGCGAGAAGGTGGTCTTCGATCATGGTCATCTGCCCCGAGCGATCCGTGCCAGCATGTCGATTCCGGCGGTATTCGCGCCGGTGGAAATCGACGGTCGGCTGCTGGTGGATGGCGGCATGGTCGACAACATCCCCATCGACGTGGCGCGGGACATGGGGGCGCAGCGGGTGGTGGTGGTCGACATCGGCACCCCCTTGCTCAAGCGTCGGGACCTGACCACGGTGCTGGACGTGCTCAATCAATCCACCACCCTGATGACGCGCAACAATTCCCAGGCCCAGCTGGCGACCCTGGGCAAGCAGGACCTGCTGATCCAGCCGCCATTGGCCAGCTACACCAGCGCCGACTTCAGCGAGGTCAGGGCGCTGATCGATGCCGGCTATTGGGCGACCATGGCCATGGCGAACGAACTGGCGGTGTTGCGCAAGGACGCGAAAAGCGAGCGTTCCACGGCCGTGGCAGCCGCTCGCGCGCCCAGCAGCCGCACCCCGGTCATCGACGCCATCCGCATCGAGAACGACTCCAAGGTCGAGGACGAGGTCATTCGTCACTACATCCGCCAGCGCCTGGGCGAACCCCTCAATGTCGAGCGGCTGCAGGACGACATGAGCACCCTCTACGGCCTGGATTACTTCGACCAGGTGGAGTACCGCATCCGCCGGGACGGCCCTGGCGACAACGTGCTGGTGATCTATGCCCGCGGCAAGCGCAGCGGGACGGATTTCCTGCGGCTGGGCCTGAATCTATCGGACGACCTGCGGGGCGACAGCGCTTTTAACTTCGGCGCCAGCTATCGCATCAACGGCCTCAACCGCCTGGGCGGCGAATGGCTGACCCGGATGCAGATCGGCGATCACCAGGAGCTCTACAGCGAGTTCTACCAACCCCTGGATGTGGGCTCACGCTACTTCATCGCCCCCTACGTCGGCGGCGAGGCCCGCAACATCGAGCAACTGGAGCGCAACGACCCCATCGCCGAATACCGGCGCGAGCGCTATGGCTTTGGCCTCAATGTGGGTCGGCAGATCGGCAACAAGGCCGAGGTGCGCCTGGGTATCGGCCATGACTGGGGCAGCACCAAGGTGCATGTCGGACCGCGCGACACGCCGGAGGAATCCTTTACCGAAGGCTTCTACGAGTTGCGCTATTCATTGGACGATCTGGACGACGTGAACTTCCCGCGGGAGGGCCAGGACCTGGCGTTGACGCTCAAGCAGTTCGATCCGAGCCTGGGGTCGGATTCGCGCTACCGGCAGCTGGACCTGCACCTGAACAAGGCGCTCAGCTATGGCTACAACACCTTTGTGCTGGGGGGCGGCCTGGGGCGCACCCTGTCGACGGACAGCGACACCAACGTGGTAACCAGCAGCTTCCTGCTGGGAGGTGCCTGGCAGCTGTCGGGCTATCGGCAGGATGCCCTGTCCGGCCAGAATTACGGCCTGGCGCGGCTGATCTACTACCACCAGCTCACGCAGCGCTCGCTGTTCCCGCTGGATACCCCGGTCTATCTGGGCGGCAGCCTGGAACAGGGACGCATCTGGAATCGGGATGATGACTACGACAGCGGCAACATCAGCGCGGCCAGTCTGTTCCTCGGACTGGACACGCCGCTGGGACCACTCAGGTTCACCTATGGCCTGAGCGACCAGGGCGAACACGCCTTCTACATCAACCTGGGCAACAGCTTCTGATCAGGCGATGCGCGAGAGCAGGATCTCGGCCCGCTCGCGCTGACTGTCGCTACCTTCGCTGACGATTTCCTGCAGCAGCGAGGTGGCGTGCTGGACGTCGCCCTGATCGAGACAGGCCTCGGCCTCGGCAAACCGCCGGGCAATGGCATCGGCCATGAAGTGCTCGTCGAGACTCAGGTCCAGCTCCATGACCGCCGGCAACTCGCCCAGACCTTCGGGGAAGTCGTCTTCCAGGGAGACTTCCAGGGCATCGACCTGCTTCCACCCGGAATCGGCGTCCAGCTCTTCGGTCAGGGCGATGGCCTCATCGAGACTCAGATCCGCCAGATCCAGATCGTAGTGCTCCTCGGTCACCGGCGCAGGTACCGCCGGCTCGGCAAACTGCAATTCCGCCGACCATTCACTGGCCGGCGCATCGAAGGCCGGCAGGTCGAGGTCCAGATCGTCCTCCAGCAGGGGCTCCACCGGATCGGCGGACATCCCGGGAAACTGGGCGTGCAGTACCGCGAGGCTCGCCGCCACGCCCCCCAGCGCCAGAAAACGCTGCTCGTGCTCTCTGAACGCCTGAGCCTCGCCCAGGGTGGCCAACACCCGGAGCAACAACAGCCGCAGATCCTGGCGCCGATCATCTTCGGCCAGGCCGCTTTCCAGCACTTCCCGCGCCTGGCCATAGCGGCCATAGGCGATGTAGATCTCCGCACGACCGGCATGATCGTCGACCGGCGCCGGACTGGCGGCGACGGCTGCGGGCTTGGTCCTGGACTTGACAACCACCGGCTGGGTAGCGGCCAGCACCGGCTCGGGCAAGGGCTCGACCATTTCGACACGTTCGACGTCGTCCGCGTCGTCGAAGACGACGTCTTCCGCCTGCCGCCGGCGCCACCAGAGCACACCGGCCAGGGCCAGCAGGGCTGCGCCACCCGCCAACAGCAGCGAGCGCAGAGACAGCAGCCCTTCGTCGGTACTGCCCGCGGCAGGACTGGAGGCGACGGGCGCCGCCTGAGCGGCAGGGCTTTCCGGTGCCGGCGGCGCGGGGGCGGGCGTCGGCGTGGACAGGGCCACCGAACGCGCCTGCTTCAATTGCTGCTGCAGACCTTCACGGTCCTGCTGGAGCTGCTCGATCATCACCTCTTTCTGGGCCAGCAGTGCGTCGTAACGCTCCTGCAGCTGAGTCAGCTGACCTTCCAGGTCGCCGACCTGACGCCCGAGATCCTGCGTCACCAGCAGGGGCTTGGTGTCTTCGGCAGAGCTTCCGGCCGGCTGCGGCGTGGCTGCCGCCGGCGCCACCGACTCCGCTACCGGTGCCGGCGCAGCAACAGGTGCAGCGGCAGATGCTGGCGCAGCAGGTGCCGGTGCCGGGGCGGGCGCCGTGGCCACTGGTGCGGCGGGTACCGGGCTGGGCGCGGGCGGCGTGGTCTTGGCCGCTACCGGCTGCCGCGGCGCAGGTTCGCTGACACCCACGGGCAGACGCAGGCGCTGACCGGCCTTGAGTCGTCCGGGATCATTGTTGGCGAAGGACGCCGGATTGAGGGCGAACAGATCGGCCATGAGCTGCTCGGCCGATCGATTGGCCATGGGCCCCAGTCGCTTGGCGATGCTCCAGAGGGTGTCCCTGGGACGCGTCTGATAGACGCCCTCCCCGGCGGCCAGGTCTGGCGAGGGCGCCAGCCCCTGGCGCGGCGCAGCTACGGTTTGGCGGACCACCGGATCGGCGGCCGGCGCGGCGGCGCGAGCGGGCACCGCCGGAACGCGCGCCGGGGCGATACTGGCGACGCTGGTAGGCGCGCCACCACTGCGTGGCGGATCCACCAGCAGGGTGAACTCGCGCAGCTGCTTGCCGCCCGGCTGTTCCAGCTGAACGATGAAGCCCAGATAGGGCTCGACCAATGAGCGGCGCGAGGTCACTTCGACATAGCTGCCCGCCGCCGTGCGCAGGTGCGGGGTGAACTTCAGATCGTCGAGGAATTGGGTGCGATCCACGCCGGCCTGGGCGAAGGCCTCGTTCGCCGCCAGATGGATGCGGAAGTCCTCGGCACCGGCATCGCCGATGTTGACCAGTTCGATCCGCGCGCGCAGAGGTTCGTTGAGCGAAGACTGCAGGGTGATGCCCCCCAGGCCGAGCGCGAACGCCGCTTGAGGAAGAGGGGTCAGCGCGGCGGCCGACAAAAGAACAAAGGCAAGGGGACGGCGTTTCGCGACCATGGATACCGCTGCGTCAGGTATTCGAGGAAACCGGTGTTTTAGCGCGGTGGCTCACAAAAATCGCCTCCGCTACGCTGGAACGTAGCATCGATACCGACAGACGGCAAACCGATGGCCGCGCGCGCAGCAAAGCGGCCAAGGCTGGCCAGGAGCGCCAGCAGCGATGCCAGACGCTCCGGCCAGACCCGACGCCGGGGCTGAGCGGAGGAACCCGGGCGATCCCAACCGCCAGACGGCGGTCAGCCGCGCTCGAGATTGGCCAGGACGCGCTGATGCACCTGCTGGCAGATGGCGATCTCTTCATCGTCGAGGCCGCTGAGCAGTTCCTTGCGCAGGGCTTCGGCGATGGTCTCGATCTTCTCGATCAGCGGACCGGCTTCCTGGGTCAGCATGATGCGCTTGGCGCGACGGTCCTCGGTGACCGCCAGACGCTTGACCAGACCCTGCTTTTCCAGGCCGTCCAGCAGCCGTGCCAGGGTCGGCCCCTCGATGCTGATGCTCTGGGCAAGCTCGCGCTGGGTGGGCTGGACGCCCTTCATCCGGGCCAGGTTCAGCAACACCTGCCAGCGCGCCTGAGACAGCCCCAGGTGACTCAGGCGCCGGTCTAGCTCGGCGCGCCAGGCACGGGAGACGTGGAAGATCTGGCGGCCAAACAGGTGTGGATCGGTAGGGGTCATTCAGGCTAAACCTTGTACTTGGATTTTCTCATTATTCTGGTTACAGGCATGGCGGGGCAACCGCCGCGCCTCGCTAGTCCGCCAATTCCGCCTGCAGGGCTGCCCGCACACAGTACAGCGCGCCACTCGCCACCCGCCCCTCGAAGCGCGCGGCGACATGGGCTACCGGCGGCAATTCGCCCTCGTCTTCGAGGAAGGCATCCTGGATTTCCGCCAGCAGATCCTCTGGCAGGTCGAGGGCCTGTTCCAGGGCGATCTGCTGCCCGGCGATGGCTTCGGCCAAGAGTGCATAGACATTCTTTTCCGAGCAATTGAGCTGCCGCGCAGCCTGCTCGGGCGTCATGCCGGCGCGTACCAGGGTCAGCACCTCGTGGCGCACGTCAGCGACCGGCGGCGGCGCGGCGTCGCCGTCATTGAGGACGTCGAGGAAGGCCTGGCCATACCGCTCCAGCTTGCGTGCGCCCACGCCGCTGACGCGGCTCATTTCGTCCAGCGAGCGCGGCTGGCTGCGCAGCATCTCCAGCAGGGTGGCGTCGGGGAAGATCACATAGGGCGGCACCGAATGCTCTTCGGCCAGCTTGCGTCTCAGGGTACGCAGGACCTCCCAGAGTTCGCGCTCGTCGGCGCGCACCAGCTGGCTGGCGGCACTGGCCGAGCCGCTGCCACTGCTGCCCCGGCCACGCTGAGGCTTGGGGTCACGGCGCAATTCGATGCGCACCTCGCCGCGCAGGAGCGGCCGGCAACTCTCGGTCAGGCGCAGGCCGCCATAGCCGTCGACGTCCACCTCGGCCAGGCCGCGGGCCACCAGCTGGCGGAACAGGGTGCGCCACTCGTCTTCGCCACGGGCCTTGCCCAGGCCGAACACGGCCAGCCGCTGGTGGCCGAGGCTGGTGATCTTTTCGGTCTCGCGACCGAGCAGGATGTCGACCAGGTGCCCTACCCCATAGCGCTGACCGCTGCGGTAGATGGCCGACAGCGCCTGGCGCGCCGGCTCGGTGGCATCCCAGGTCTCGACGGTGTCGATGCAGTTGTCGCAATGGCCACAGGGCTGGGGCAGGTGCTCGTCGAAATAGGCCAGCAGCACCTGGCGCCGGCAACGGGTTTCCTCGCACAGCGCCAGCATGGCTTCGAGCTTGTGCCGCTCGATGCGCTTGTGGCGCTCGTCGCCCTCGGAGTTCTGCATCATCTGCCGCAGCAGCAGCACGTCCTGCAGGCCGTAGGCCATCCAGGCGTCAGCGGGCAGGCCATCGCGACCGGCCCGGCCGGTTTCCTGGTAGTAGGCTTCCAGACTCTTGGGCAGGTCGAGGTGGGCGACGAAGCGCACGTTGGGCTTGTCGATGCCCATGCCGAAGGCGATGGTGGCGACCATGATCAGCCCTTCTTCGTTGAGGAACCGCTTCTGGTTGGCGGCGCGCACGTCATTGGGCAGGCCGGCGTGATAGGGCAAGGCGGGGAAGCCCTGGTTGCTGAGCTGCTCGGCCACCTCCTCGACCTTCTTGCGCGACATGCAGTAGACGATGCCAGCATCACCGCGACGCTCGACGAGAAAGGCCAGCAGCTGCTTGCGCGGCGCTTCCTTGGGCACGATGCGGTAGAAGATGTTGGGGCGATCGAAGCTGGAGAGAAACCGCTCGGCCTCTTCCAGATGCAGGCGGCTGGCCATCTCTTCGCGGGTGCGGGAATCCGCAGTGGCGGTAAGCGCCAGGCGCGGCACGCCGGGGAAGTGTTCGGCCAGCTGGCCGAGCTGCATGTATTCCGGACGGAAGTCATGGCCCCACTGGGACACGCAATGGGCTTCGTCGATGGCGAACAGGGCGATCGGCAGGCGCTTGAGAAAGTCAAGCATGCGCGGCTGGACCAGGCGCTCGGGGGCGAGATAGAGCAGCTTGATCTCGCCGCGCTCCAGCTGCGCGGCGACGGCTCTCTGCTGCTCGCCGGTCATGGTGGAGTTGAGCGCGGTCGCCGACACACCCAGTTCCAGCAGGGTGGCGACCTGGTCGTCCATCAGCGCGATCAGCGGCGAGACCACCACGGCCACGCCCGGCCGCAGGAGCGCCGGCACCTGGTAGCACAGGGACTTGCCGCCGCCCGTGGGCATCAGCACCAGCGCATCGCCACCGCTGGCCACACGCTCGATGATCCGGGCCTGGTTGCCACGGAACGCGTCGTAGCCAAAGACGTCTTTAAGGATGCGCAGCGCGGGTTCTGACATGAAGCCTCCTCGAATGGAAAGGCCATTATACGGATGCCGGGGTCACTGCGGCGGTGCTTTTCCGTCGGCCGGCCCCAGGCCGTCGAGTTCGACGTGACCCGGGCGCTCGTCTACAATTCCGGCCGTTCTGCCCTTTCGAATCCTTTCCGAGGTAAGTAGCCGATGTCCTTCGCCGAACAATTGACCCGTCTGCGCGATTTTCTCGATGCAGACGATCTGCACGAAGAAGCGCTCGACTACGTAGCCGCCCATGGCTACCTGACCGCCCTGTCCATCTGCCCGGAAGAGGTTCCCGAACGCGAGTGGATCGATGCGCTCTTCGCCGAGCCACCGCAGTATCGCGATGCCGCCCAGCAGGAAGAGATCGAGCGCTCCCTGGTGCAGCTCAAGGCGCACATCCTGCGTGTGCTGGGCAGTGACGAAGAGCTGGATCTGCCCTGCGACCTGGAGCTCGGCCCGGAGCCGGACGATTCCGAGCTGCGCGGCTGGTGCATCGGCTTCATGGAAGGGGTGTTCCTGCGCGAAGCCGTGTGGTTCGAGGACGCCGAAGACGAAGTCAGCGAGCTGCTGCTGCCGATCATGGTCGGTTCGGGTCTGTTCGACGAACAGCCGGAATTCGCCGAGATCGCCCAGGACCGCCGCCTGGTCGCCGACATGATGGTGCAGATTCCGGAATTGCTGACCCAGCTGTTCCTGCTCTGCCATTCCCCCGAAGAAAAGCCGGCGCTGCTGAAGCCGCGTCACTGAGCGATGGACGAGGCCACTCCGGGACCCCGCCAGCGCAAGGGCTGGGTCCGCTACCTGCTGCTGGGCATCGGCTGGCTGAGCGTGGCCCTGGGCATCATCGGCGCCTTTCTGCCGCTGCTGCCCACCACGCCCTTCCTGCTGCTGGCCGCGGCCTGCTTCATGCGCAGTTCGGAGCGGTTCTACCTGTGGCTGATTAACCACAGGTGGCTCGGGCCCTGGGTCAAACCCTATCTGGAAGGCGACGGCATCCCGCTCAAGGGCAAGGTCTACGCCATCGTCGCCATGTGGATCAGCGTGGGGTTTTCCTGCTGGCTGGTGCCCTATGTCTGGGCCCGGGTGGCGGCTTTCACCAGTTGCGCGGCGGTGACGGTCTACCTGCTCAGGCAGAAGACCCGGCGCTAGCCAGCGTCAGGCATGAAAAAAGGGCGATCAGTGATGATCGCCCTTTTTCGTGGGTGACGCTGGCGGCGTCAGGCGGCCCTGGCCATGGGGGTCGGGG
>NZ_WHOV01000045.1:0-25518 GCF_009765395.1 Pseudomonas sp. BAV 4579
AGGCGGCTGCCGGCGCGCTGCCAGAGCTGCGCGGCCACGCTCTGCCAGGCCTGATCGCGCCGCTCCCACAGCGGGTTGACGGCGATCATGCGATCCAGCGGCCAGGTCGGCGCGATGCGCGCACAGGCCTGGCGGGCCGCCTCGTGCAGCGCCTGGTGCTTGGGGCTGGAAAACATTTCGAAGGCAGTCATGGGCGGTCTCCAAGGGTTGCGCTCAGGGGCTGGGGCACACGCGCCGGCCACAGGCGGAAGGTCAGGCGGGTGAAGTGCTCATCCAGGTAGAAGCCGGCAAAGGCCAGCGGGTAGAGACGTTGCGCCAGGGCGCCGCGCGGCCGGGCCAGCAGCAGGCCCTGCAGCAGGTAGAGCCCGACCAGCATGACCATCGCCACCAGGGCCAGCGGCAGCGGCGCCGTGGCGAGGTGCTGGCCGAGGATCCAAACGGCCGCCTGATGCCACAGCAGGTAAGCGCCGAGCAGCAGGCCGAACATGAGCAAGCCATGGGCTGGCTGGTCGCGGCGCAGGGTCCAGGGCGCCAGGCCGATCGCCAGCAGCGTCAGGGCTATCAGCGGTAGCGCATGACTGGGCAGCAGCCAGGCGCAAAGCCCTTGCAGCAGCGCCAGCATCAGCGCGGCCACCAGCAGTGCGCGCAACAGCCCGCCCAGGTCGAGCGCCGCGGCCTGCGGCTGCAGGGCATGCTGGCGGGCGTGGGCGACCGTCTCACCCGCGGCCAGGAAGGCATGGGCCTTGTAGAGGGAGTGGGCCAGCAGGTGCACCAGCGCCAGTTCGTACAGCCCCAGCCCGCATTCCAGCAGCATCAGGCCCAGCTGCGCGCAGGTCGACCAGGCCAGGCGGACCTTGATGCTGATCCGGGTCATCATCACCAGCGCGGCCAGGACCGCGGTCAGGCCGCCGACCAGCACCAGCAGGCTCTGCGCCGGTACCGCGGCGGAAAACAGCGGGGCGAAGCGCAGCAGCACGAAGCCGCCCAGGTTGACCACCCCGGCATGCAGCAGGGCCGAAACCGGCGTGGGAGCCTCCATCACCTGGATCAGCCAGCCATGCACCGGCAACTGGGCCGATTTCAGGATCACCGTCAGCGCCAGCAGCAGCGCCGCGCCCTGCAGCTCCCAGCCGAGCGCACCACCCGCCTGCACCTGGGCGTTCACCGCGGCGAGGATCAGCGCGAGCTGGCTGCTACCGCCGGCCTGCACCAGCAGCAGGGTCGCCAGCAGCAGGCTGACATCGGCGAGGCGGCTGGCGAGGAATTTCTTGTGGGCCGCGACGACCGCCTGCGGGCGCTCGCGGTAGAAGGTCAGCAGTTGGTGCAGGCACAGGCTGGAGAGGATCCAGGCCCCGGCAATCAACAGCAGGTTACCGCTGGTGACCACCGTCGCCACCGCCGCCAGGGTGGCCAGCAGGGCGAGCACGTAGCGCCGCTGCCCTGCTTCCCCCTCCAGATAGCGCCGGGAATATTCGATGATCACCAGCGCCAGCAGGCTGATGAGTCCGGCCATCGCCAGGCCGAGGCGATCAGGGTGTTGGGTGCCGACGAACGCCTGTAGCCAGGCAGCCAGCACCAGCAAGACACCCAGATAACCCGCGACTCGCGCAGGTATCCAGAGTTGGCTCGGTGACGCGAGGCAGACCGCGGGCAACAGCGCCAGGGCATAGACCCAGCGCAATAGTGGGGCGAGGGAAAACAGCAGGCCAGACATCGTGCACACTCCATGGACACCAGATAGCGACAGTGTCCGGATGTGTACGAATTATTTAAAATAGATTGATAAGCACCTAACGTTCACTTTTGAAGAACGAAGCATGCGCCGACTCAATTTCCATCACCTGCACTACTTCTGGGCCGTCGCCAAGGAAGGCAATCTCACCCGCGCCGCCGAGGCGCTGCATGTCTCCCAATCCGCCCTCTCCACCCAGATCCGCGTGCTGGAAGACCAGCTCGGCCATTCCCTGTTCATCCGCTCCGGACGCAGTCTGCGGCTGACCGAAGCCGGGCAGCTGGTGCTGGACTACGCCGACACGATCTTCGCCCTGGGCAGCGAGTTGCAGGACACCCTGCAGAACACCCAGGAAGCCAACCAGACACTGCGCATCGGCTCCGTGGCGACCCTCTCGCGCAATTTCCAGGAGAACCTGCTGCGCCCTTTCCTCGGTCGTGAGGACCTGGTGCTGACCCTCGAATCCGGCAGCGTGGACGAATTGCTGGAGCGCCTGGCCCTGCACAAGCTGGACGTGGTGCTGACCAACCAGGCGGTGAGCGCCGACAGCCAGCGCACCTGGCAATGCCGCCTGCTCCATCGCCAGCCGGTGTGCCTGATCGGTCCGCCTCGCCAGGACAGCCGCCCCTTCGACCTCCACCGGGACCTGCAACAGGCCCGCCTGATCGTGCCCGGGCGCAGCAGCGACGTGCGCAGCCAGTTCGACGTCTATTGCAGTGGCCAGGGGCTGACGCCGCGCATCTGCGCCGAGGTCGACGACATGGCCCTGCTGCGTCTGCTCGCCCGCGACTCCGGCGACCTGGCCCTGCTGCCCGCCGTGGTGGTGCAGGACGAACTGCGCAGTGGCGCGCTGCAGCTCTACGCCGAAGTCCCCGAGATCGCCGAACGCTTCTATGCGGTAACGCTGCAGCGGCAGTTCAGGTTGAGCATTCTGGAGGAGTTGCTGGGGCGAGCGGCGGTGCCGGATGCCGTCTTGGCGCCAGAGCCCCTGGAAGCTGCGCCAGGAGACCCTGCCTGATCCCGCCATTGCGGCGGAGTCAGGCAGCTGTGCAAAACGGAAGCGCTAGCCGCATTGGGCGTTGATCCCCCGCCTCACGCGCGACGTCGTCGCGCTCGCGAGCCGAGCGTCAGCTCAGCGTGACGGGCCGCGGTGCCAGTACCGACTGCCGTTTGGTATGCGCGACCGCAGGCGCCGTTTCCGGCATTCGTAGCGCACAGAAGGTGGAAATGACGCCAAGCGAACTGAACAGGAGCGCAGGGCCCATCCAGCCCACCACTGCGAACAGCCCGGTCGCGAGGAATGGCAGCAGGCCCGCGATCATGGAGGCCCCGTTGTAGCCGAGGGAAATACCCGAGGTACGCACATTGGGCGGGAATTGCTCGGTGAACCAGCTGGCTTCGACGGCGAAGATCGGATCGTGACTAAGCAGCAGGGACAGCGCCACCGCGACGATGACCATGACGAACACGCCACTGTTGATCAGCAGGAACAGGGGTATGCCGAATGCAATGGTGAACAGCGATCCCAGCAGGAACACCGGCTTGCGCCCGATCCGATCGCTCAGGGCACCAAACAGCAGGTGGCTGAGCAGGCCGAGTGCCGACCCGATCATGGTCCCCCAGAGCACGTTTTCCTTGGTCGCGACCCCCGCCAGCAGGACGTAGGAGAGCATGAAGCTGGTCGCCAGGTAGTAGCCCCCGGTCTCGGCGAGCCGCAGACCGATGATCTGCAGGATCTTTCTCCAGTCGCTGCGGATCACTTCGAGCGCTGGCTGTTTCACCAGCTTGTTCTCCGCCTTCATCTTTTCGAATTCCGGAGATTCGCTGACCCCCATGCGGATGTACATGCCCACGCCGACCATTACCACCGACGCCAGGAATGGCGCTCGCCAGACCCAGTCGCCCTCGAACAGCGCGCCGGATGCCAGGAAGGCGCCATTGGCCATCAACAGGCCCAGCGGAATACCGATCTGCGGTACGGCGCCAAAGAAGCCTCTCCGGTGCGGCGGGGCATGCTCGCAGGCCATCAGCACCGCCCCGCCCCACTCGGCACCGAAGCCGATTCCCTGGATCATCCGGAGCAGGATCAGCAACAGTGGCGCGACCACGCCCGCTTGCTCGTAGGTCGGCAGGGCGCCGATCAAAACCGTGGCACCGCCCATGGCGATGAGCGACCAGAGCAGAATGGCCTTGCGCCCGATGCGGTCTCCGTAGTGGCCGGCCAGGTAACCCCCTAGGGGTCGCATGAAGAAGCCCACCGCCATGGTGGCGAAGGCCGCGAGGATGCCGACGATGGGTTCGGTCGTATGGAAGAACACGCTGCCGAACCAACCGGCAGCGGCCGTCCCGTAGATGAAGAAGTCATAGCTCTCCACCGCCGATCCGATCATGGAGGCGAAAGACACTTTTCCGGCACTGTCCCGAGCCGGCATGGCCTTGCTATCTGAAGGGTGCATGGATAACTCCGCTACCTATTGTTGTTGTAATGAGGCAGGTGCCTGCCTCTGGTGGTGAGGCCGAGAAACTGTGAACCGTCGGCGCTAGCGCCAAGTCTCGATGACGCGACTGTCATCCCGCTGACCGAGTCCCGCGGCGGCCGCTGCCTGGAAACGGGCATGGGCGGTGTCGAGCAGCGGTACCGCGGCCTGGCAGGCCTGGGCGGCCTCGGCGACTAGCCCACTGTCTTTCACGAAGATGTCCACCATGCTGGTCACACGGGTGTCCGTGCCTTCCAGCATGCGTGGGCCCCGGTCGCTAAGCATCCAGGAGCCGCCTGCGCCCTTCTCGACCAGTGCCAGCACCTGCTCCGGCTGCAGCCCCAGGGCGCGTGCCAGACTCAGCGCCTCGGCGGCCGCCACCAGGTGCACGGAGCACAGGTGCTGGTTGACCACCTTGATCGCCTGGCCATCGCCCACCTGGACGCCGGCATTCTTGAGCTCGCCCATGGCCTGCAAGACCGGCTCGCAACGGGCTACGGCTGCAGACGCCCCCGAGGCGAAGATCAGCAGGCTTCCGGTAAGGGCGCGGGCTACCCCGCCGGTGACCGGTGCATCCACGACCTGAACACCTAGCGCCTGAAGGCGGCTCGCCTGCTCACGGACGGACGCCGGTCCCACGGTGCTCATGATTATCCAGTGCTGGTCGGAACGCAGCCCACTGCACTGGCTGACCAGGGAGGCCAACTGCGCTGGCGTTGCCACCATCACTACCACGACGTCGGCATCGATCAGCGCCTGCCACTCGGCGACCGCTTCCAGCCCTTCCGCTGCCGCCCGCTTACGCGACGCCTCCGACAGCTCGATGCCGATGATCCGGTACCCGGCGCGCTGAATCTGTACCGCCATGGGCAAGCCGATGGCGCCCAGCCCTACGAAAGCTACGTTCATACTGCCTCCTAACCCAACCAGCTTTGAATGCGGGCGACCATGGCGGCCGTAGAAATGCCGTAGCGATCGTGCAGTGTCGGCAAGGCGCCGGCGTCGAGGAATTGATCAGGGAGGGCGATCTGCCGAAACTCCGGGTGCACGCGGGCGCGCAATAACGTCAGCGCGACCGCCTCGCTCAAGCCACCCACGGTGCTGTGATTCTCGGCCACTATGACCAGCCGTCCACTCCGGCGGCATTGCTCGATGAGGGTGGCCTCATCCAGCGGCTTGATGGTGGGTACATGCAACACCGCGACGTCGGCACTGCCATCCGCCATGGCTTCAGCGACTTCCAGCGCCCGTATGGTCATGATGCCGCTGGACACGATCAGCACATCGCGGCCGTCACGCAGCAACTTGGCCTTGCCCAGCTCGAACTGGTAATCGTATTGGTCCAGGACCATCGGCACCTTGCCTCGCAGCAGGCGCATATAGACGGGCCCCTGGTGAGCGGCGATGGCCGCGACCGCCTGGGTGGTATCCAGCGCGTCGCAGGGATCGACCACGGTCAGACCGGGTATCGCGCGCATCAGCGCAAGATCGTCGGTGGCCTGGTGGCTTGGGCCATACCCGGTGGTAAGCCCTGGCAGGGCCGCACAGATCTTGACGTTCAGATGCTCTTCGGCGATGACCTGATGGATGAAGTCATACGCCCGGCGGGTGGCGAACACGGCGTAGGTCGTAGCGAACGGCACCAGGCCTTCCTTCGCCAGACCACCAGCCGCTGCCATCAGGAGCTGCTCCGCCATGCCCATCTGCAGGTAACGCTCGGGAAACTCCCGGGCGAAGATGTGCAGATCTGTGTATTTGGAAAGATCCGCCGTCATCCCGACGATACGCTCGTCCCGTTTGGCTGCCGCGATGAGCGCCTGTCCGAAGGGCGCCGTCTCGGTACGCTGCCCCTCGCTGGCAATCGAGGCGATCATCGCCGAGGTGGTGAGGCGTGGCTTTTTGAGAGTATCGACGCTCATGTCACTGCGCTCCCTGCTGGTAGTGGCGATCGAGCACTTCGAGCGCCTGCTGCCATTCATGGGGCTCGACGCGAATGAAGTGGTTCTTTTCCCGAGCTTCGAGAAAGTCCACGCCCTTGCCCATCAGGGTGTCGAACAGGATGACCCGGGGCTTGGACTCGGTCAGCGCCATGGCGCTATCGAACGCCGCGAGCACGGCGGCCAGATCATTGCCGTCCACGCGCTGGACGTGCCAGCCGAAGGCCTGCCACTTGTCCACCAGCGGTTCAAATCCAAGGATGTCGTTGGAATCGCCGTCAGCCTGCTGTCTGTTCAAGTCCACCAGGGCAATGAGATTGCTCAACCCATGGTGCGCAGCCGACATTGCGGCCTCCCAGGTCGCTCCTTCGTCGAGTTCGCCATCGGACATGGAGTTGAAGACCCTCGCCGGGTTGTTCTTCAGCCGCAGTCCCAGCGCCATGCCAACTCCAATCGCCAGCCCTTGGCCAAGCGATCCACCGGAGATCTCCATGCCTGGCGTGTAGGTGGCCATTCCCGACATCGGCAGCCGACTGTCATCCGCGCCATAGCTCTCCAGCTCATTTTCGGGAATCACCTGCGCCTCCAGCAAGGCGGCATAGAGCGCTATCGCGTAATGACCATGGGAGAGCAGAAACCGATCTCGACCCTCCCACTCAGGATCGCTGAGGTCGAGATTCATGGCATGGCAATAGGCAACGGCCAGGACGTCAGCCCAACCGAGGGCCTGGCCCACATAACCCTGGCCCTGGACTTCACCCATACGCAAGGCAAAACGGCGGATGCGCCAGGCGTGATAGGCCAGACGCTCGAGCGGCTCCACTGCCGGAGCAGTGGCTACAGATCTTATTGTCATTATGGATTCCTCGATGTGCAGATCCACTCACGACAGGTGCTTAGAATTCATGCTAAGCAGAGCGAGTGGCCTGAAAACCAAGCTACCATCGAAAAAACAAGACCGACAAAGGAGTTTTTAACAACAGTGGATGAATTCAGTTCACGTATGAATCGGCTTAGACGCGTGCCCTTGACGACCTTCAGGGTCTTCGAAGCCGCCGGCAGAACCGAATCCTTTGCCATGGCCTCCCAGGAGCTGGGCATCACCTCCAGCGCGGTCAGCCACTCCATTCGCAAACTCGAGGAAAGCATCGAACTCACGCTGTTCGAACGCAGCACGCGCGAAGTCCGCCTCACCACCAAGGGCCGCCTATTGCTCGAACACGTTCAGCGCGGGCTGGGCGAGATGCATCGAGGACTTTCGCTCATTCAGACGGATGAACCGCCGCCGCTGCGGCTGCACACCGCGCCCAGCTTCGCGACCCAGTGGCTATTGCCCAGGCTGCCGGATTTCGTGAAGAAACATCCCCACATCGATCTGCGCTTCTCGGCGAGTACCGACTATGCACGCTTCGAGAATGACGACTTCGACCTCGACATCGTCTATGGCGAACCGCGGCAGGATTTCTGCGAACATGTGCCCCTGGCCGTCGAGCACCTCACCCCGCTTTGCAGCCCCACGCTGGCCGCAGCCATCAAGGCGCCGCAAGACCTGCACCAGCACACCCTGATCCAGTGCGATGTGCAGATGCTGCAGTGGAAGGGCTGGTTCGAGGCCAACCACCTGCTCCCCGCCCACCACTATGCTCTGCGCTTCGACCGCAGCGCCATGGCGATTGCCGCCGCGGTCAATGGCATGGGCGTGGTCCTGGAATCCACGCTGCTGGCCGAACGGGAACTGCAGGAGGGTCGTCTGGTAGCCCCCTTGCGCAGCCTGACCCACGACATCCAGTACGTAGGCCACTTTCTCGCCTATCCCAAGAGCCGGACCCGCAAAGAAGCGGCGGAAGTCTTCAAGAAATGGCTGCTGGATGAGTTGGGTGTTCGTTGACCCGGCATAAGGCTCGCCTAGGTCGGCAAGAGCGCCGAGCGATGAGCTTCGCTCGGCGCTGCACCGCTACCTCACCACGCCATTGGCCTTGAACAGCCAGGCAAAGGCCTGGTCCAGGGTCGGCGATGCCGTGTCGACAGGCTCGTGTGCGAGCTGCGCGGCTGTCCGCGCAAACACTTCCCTGACCCCCGGCAGCACCGCCACCGGCAGCTCGGCAGCCCGCAGTTGGCGTTCGGCCTCTTCCACTTCCTTGAGACGGCGCGGAGCGTGGACCACATGCGTCCTGATCAGGGCGCCGAGGAAGTCCCTGAGCGAAGCCTGGTCGATATCGCTCAGGGCATCGTGGAGCTGTTCTGTGACGCCCTGCTTCTCGGCCGCCATGAAGCACTCGATGGTCAGGGCTTCCAGGCCCTTGGTGAACACGCTGCGCAGGATTTTCAGGGCGGCCGCATCGCCCGCGGCGCCTCCTTCGACAGGCTTGAGCGGTGAACCGGCTTCGGCGAAGAGCGCGACCGCGCGCTCCAGGCCAATGCCGGCGCCCAGCAGATTGGTCTTCGCCTGCGTCAACGCGATGGCCCCTAGGATGGCCACGTCCACATAGGGGATCGAGCGCTCGGCCGCGATGGCCGCGGCTCGCCTGATCTGCTCCGGATCCGCGGTGGTCATGTCGATGAACAGCGCACCCGCCTGCATAAGGGCAAGCGCCTGCTCGGCGACCGGGAGCGAGACGGTGCCGAAAACGCAGGAGACGACGACGTCACAAGCGGCCACCGTGTCCGCTATCGAGGTGACGAGTGCCAGGTCATGTTCTTTCGCGAAGGCCTGGGCTCTGGGTGAAGGCTTGAGGTCACACAAGAGGATCTCGTGGCCCGCGGCCACCCAGGGGTGCGCATAGGTAAGACCCACTTCGCCTGCGCCGATAATCGCTAGCTTCATTTGCTTCTTCCGTAATCAATGGGCCGCGTAGGCGCCCCGGTAGGTTCCAGCGGCAATCTGCGCGAGCATTTCCGCTTCCTTGCGCTCGGTCGTCAGGCAACGGTCGAGCAACTCCGCCGCCTGGGCGATGGGAAAGGCGACAATGCCGTCATGGTCACCCACGACGAGGTCTCCTGGTGACACGATCATGTCGCCAATGCTCACCGGCACGTTGATCTCGCCCGGACCGTTCTTGTAGGGACCCCGGTGATAGCCCCCACGCGCGAAGATGGGAAAGCTGCCCTTGCTGATGGTTGCCAGGTCGCGGATCGCCCCATCGACGACGACCCCCGCGGCACCGCGCTTTTCCGCGATAGCCGCCATGATGTCACCCATCAGGGCGCGACTCAGGTCGCCGCCGCCATCGACCACCAGCACCTGGCCAGGGACGAGGAGCTCCAGCGCCTGGTGGATCGCCCGATTGTCGCCGGCCGGTACTTTGACGGTGAGCGCAAGGCCCGCCATGGTGCCTTCGATCCGGTGGAAGGGCCGCAGCCGAGCGCCTGGAAGCCGGTCGAGACAGTCGCTGATGATCGAGGTGGAGGTGCGGGCGAAGGCTTCGACCAGCGCGGTCGGACGGGAAGCGATGACGTTCATGGGGGCTCCTCTTGTTGGATGACGTCGAGGATAAGCTGGTGGCCAAATAGAAAAAGCGATATTAAGGTATGAACACTCATGCCCTGAAGGAATGCCAATGGTCACGCTACGGCAATTGCTGGCGCTGCATTGGATCGAACGTCTGGGTACCTTCGAAAGGGCTGCGGAACACCTCAACACCACCCAGTCGGCCATCTCGAAACGGGTGCAGGAGCTGGAGTCTTCCACCGGCCTGCAATTGTTCGATCGCTCGCAGCGGGGTGCCCGCTTCACCGCCGAGGGCGAGGAGCTGCTGGTCATCGCGCGGGAGATGCTCGATCTGAACGAACGCATCACCTCGCTCAAGGATGGCAAGCACGTCACCACGCGCCGTCTGCGACTGGGCGTTACCGAACTCACCGCCTGGACCTGGCTACCGCGCCTGGTCACACGACTGGTCGCGGACTTCCCCGGGCTGACCGTGGAACCCGAGGTCGACATGAGTCGCAACCTGCACGAGCGGCTGATGGACGACCTGGTCGACCTCATCGTGATCCCGGACACCTTCACCGCCCCCGAGGTCACCAGCGTGCCCCTGGCGACCGTGGAGAATGCCTGGATGGCTGCGCCGGGACTGGTGCGGAGTTCAGGCGTGGTGAGCCTGGCCGAGCTGGCTAGGTATCCCATGCTCATGCAGGGCAAGAAGTCAGGATCCGGCCTGTTCGTGAACCGCTGGCTGCATGCACGCGGAATAGAGCTGCCGAGGATCCTCTCCTCCGACAGCCTTACCGCCATGCTCGGCCTGGCCTCGGCGGGCCTGGGCGTCACCTATCTGCCACGCGAGTGTTTCCGCCCGCTGGTGAACGAAGGCAAGCTCGTCATCGTCGAGACCGATCCCGAGCTGCCACCGGTTCCCTACATGGCGATGTACCGCAACGACCGGCCCTCGACCTTCGTCGCCGAGATCGCCACGCTGGCGACGCAACTCTGCGACTTCACGAAACAGTTGCAGCGTTAGCCCGGTATCGCCAGACCTTCCTGCTGCCAGAAGCGGAGTGCAGCAGGTGGTTGCGAGCCGGAATCAGGATTGCGACGCCCTAGGTAGCAGAGGCCTCGACAGGCGCGGTAGCCGGCTCGGAAATGGTCAGCACGAAGGCCAGCGCGGCCAGGGAGCAGACGCCGAGGAAGATGAACACCGCCGTCCAGCTGTAGCTGTCCAGCAGGAAGCCGGTGATCAGCGGCGCCATGGCACCCCCTGCCTGGCCCGCGCTGTTGACCACGGAGGCAGCCACCGGATAGGTCGTTCTGGTCGTCAGTCCCATCGAATAGACCGAGAACGACGAGTAGCCGATATTGAGCAGAAAGCCAGTACCGAACAGCAACAGCCCGACCGCAAGCAGCCCATTGGGGGCGTAAACCAGCGCGACCATCATCACGCAGGTCGCTACCGCGCTGATCATCATGGTCGGCTTGCGACGGCGGTCCAGGATTCGATCCGACAGCCAGCCGCCGACGATATTGCCAAGCACCCCGCCAACGAAGGGCAAGGACGCCACGAAGCCGACCTGCATCAGCTCGAAGTGCTTCACCTCACCCAGGTACTTGGGGAGCCAGGCCAGGAGCACGTTCACCACACCGGTCATGAGCAGGTAGCCCAGACCACAGCCCCAGATGTTCCAGGATCTGAACACGGAGCGGGACGTATCCAGGACGGGGGTACGTTCATAGCGCAGCGCGCGGTCGAGCCTGCCAAAATCCCGGTGCTTGCGGACCGACTCGCTGTGCGCAGTCGTCTGGTCTTCGATGTGCTCGGCTTCGGCGTCACTGACCTGCTTGCAGGCCCGCGGGTCATTGGGGACGAGCCACCACCAGAGCAAGGCCAGCAGCACGCCAGGCAGGGCGAAGGCGATGAACATGGTGCGCCAGCCATCGAGCAGAATCAGCGCCGCCCCCAGTGGCGGTGCGATCACCGCACCCATCTTCGCGGCGGACAGGAACGCCCCGGTAGCCGTGCCCTTTTCCCGCGGCGGGAACCAGCGGTTTATAGTGCTCAGCATCGACAGCGGCAAGGCAGCTTCTGCCACGCCCAGGGCCGAGCGATAGAGCTTGAGCATGCCGATGCTGTGGGAGGTGCCGATCAGCAGCGTCACCAGCGACGTCAGCCCAATCGCTGCGGGAGCGACCACGCGTACGCTGACCTTGCTCAGCAGAAAGCCTGCCGGTATCTGCCCCAGCGAATAGAACAGGAAGAAGGCACTGACCAGCAGCCCCACCTCGGCATTGGTCGCGCCGAACTCCTTCTGGATATAGGGCAAGGCGATGCCGATATTGGCCCGATCGGCTGCAGCGAGCATGTACACGACCACGATGACCGCCAGTACCACCCAGCGATAGCGGGTCCTGGCCCGCGTCTGTAGCGCTGACCGTTCCGCTACTGTCGGCGCCGGCTTTGAAGCCAGGGATTCGGTCATGAGTCCTCCGATTTTTATGTTTATTAAAGGTGACGGAGGTTTTACGATGACCCATTAATGGAAAAAAGCGATAAAGAGGAACAGGCATTCATTCCCCTTTGGAATGCGCTTACGCCATATCCGGTGGAATGTCGGTGCTTGAGCCCTTGGCAGCCGCAACTCCAACTGCCCCGCTGCGCCCCCGCACCGGGATGCCGGCCGGAAACACGGATGCCCCTTGATCAACAGGCGAGTCTGTAGATCCTCTTTCCAATTGATGGACTGGCGCCAACCACCCAGCACCCCGGGCGTGCCCTCCTCCCCCTCGCCCGCTACAATGCGGCTTGCCGTGCCACGCCTGATCGAGAAGAATCGCCATGTCCCTGCCCAAGCACCATCTGGAATTGCTCAGCCCTGCCCGCGATGTCGGTATCGCGCGAGAGGCGATCCTGCATGGGGCCGATGCCATCTACATTGGCGGGCCGAGCTTCGGGGCGCGGCACAATGCCTGCAACGAGGTCAGCGAGATCGCCGAGCTGGTGAAATTCGCCCGGCGCTATCACGCGCGGGTGTTCACCACCATCAACACCATCCTGCATGACGACGAGCTGGAGCCGGCACGCACGCTGATCCACCAGCTGTACGACGCCGGCGTGGATGCGCTGATCGTGCAGGACCTGGGCGTGCTGGAACTGGACATCCCACCGATCGAGCTGCATGCCAGCACCCAGACCGACATCCGCACCCTGGCGCGAGCCAAGTTTCTCGATCAGGCCGGCTTCTCCCAGCTGGTATTGGCGCGCGAGCTGAATCTGCAGGAAATCTCGGCCATCGCCGCCGAGACCGACGCAGCCGTCGAATTCTTCATCCATGGCGCCCTGTGCGTGGCCTTCTCCGGCCAGTGCAACATCTCCCATGCCCAGACCGGCCGCAGCGCCAACCGGGGCGACTGCTCCCAGGCCTGCCGCCTGCCCTACACCCTGAAGGACGACCAGGGTCGGGTGGTGGCCTTCGAGAAGCACCTGCTGTCGATGAAGGACAACAACCAGAGCGCCAACCTGCGTGCCCTGGTCGAGGCCGGCGTGCGCTCCTTCAAGATCGAGGGGCGTTACAAGGACATGGGCTACGTGAAGAACATCACCGCCTACTACCGCCAGTTGCTCGACGAGATCCTCGAAGACCGCACCGACCTGGCGCGCGCCTCCAGCGGCCGCACGGCGCACTTCTTCGTGCCCGATCCGGACAAGACCTTCCATCGCGGCAGCACCGACTACTTCGTCACCGACCGCAAGGTGGACATCGGCGCCTTCGACTCGCCGACCTTTACCGGGCTGCCGGTGGGTCAGGTGGAAAAGGTCGGCAAGCGCGACTTCATCGCCGTGACCGAAGAGCCGCTGTCCAACGGCGACGGCCTCAACGTGCTGGTCAAGCGCGAGGTGGTGGGCTTTCGCGCCAACGTCGCCGAGCTGAAGGGCGAATTCGAAGAAGACGGGGCGAAGCGCTATCGCTATCGCGTCGAACCCAATGAGATGCCCGAGGGGCTGTTCCGCCTGCGGCCGAATCATCCGCTGTCGCGCAACCTGGACCACAACTGGCAGCAGGCGCTGCTCAAGACCAGCGCCGAGCGCCGCATCGGCGTGCGCTGGCAGGCTGAGCTGCGCGAGCAGCGATTGCAGCTGACCGCCACCAGTGAGGAAGGCGTGAGCGTCACCGTTGCCCTGGACGGCCCCTTCGGCATGGCCAACAAGCCGGAGCAGGCGCTGGATGGGCTGCGCGATCTGCTGACCCAGCTGGGCACCACCGAATATCACGCGCTGGACGTGACCCTGGATGCCCCCCAGGCCTTCTTCGTACCCAATTCGCAACTCAAGGCGCTGCGCCGCGAAGCCATCGAGCAGTTGACCGCGGCGCGCATCGCCGCCCACCCGCGCGGCCGGCGCAAGGCCGAGACCAGTCCGCCGCCGGTGTACCCCGAGTCGCACCTGTCGTTTCTCTACAACGTCTACAACCAGAAGGCCCGTGACTTCTACCACCGCCACGGCGTGCAACTGATCGATGCCGCCTACGAGGCCCACGAAGAGCCTGGCGAGGTGCCGGTGATGATCACCAAGCACTGCCTGCGCTTCTCCTTCAACCTCTGCCCCAAGCAGGCCAAGGGCGTCACCGGCGTGCGCACCAAGGTCGCGCCCATGCAACTGGTCCACGGCGACGAGGTGCTGACCCTGAAGTTCGACTGCAAGCCCTGCGAGATGCATGTGGTGGGCAAGATGAAGGGCCATATCCTCGACCTGCCGCTGCCGGGCAGCCAGGCCGCGGCCAAGGCGCTGGCCAGCATCAGTCCGGAAGACCTGCTCAAGACCATCCGCAACAAGCCGACCGGGTACAGTCACTGAGCCCGGCAAGGCGCTCGGGACTGATCTGCACCGAGGTCTCGCACACCAGCTGATCACCCGGAGGCCCAGCCGGCTGGGATGCTGTCGATCACCCGGTCGGGCCGCCACGTCCTGCTTCCCTGAGCGCGACCGGCGCTCGATCCTCCCGCCTGTCCCTCTCCTTTAGCACCTGCCGTCGAGGGCGGGCGAGCCCACTTTTTGTCAACCTGGCAGCGCCCGCCGCAACCACCGGGCCAGAGGCGCTCGCGCCTGATAGCCGACTGGCCGGCCCGCGTCGAACAGCCCCGGACCCGGAAAAAAAGTGCACGGCACCGCCACAATGGACTCCAACCTGGCTGATGTCTGCCGCGGTTTCCTGGCTGAATGGCCGAGCCGGCGGACAGCGTCCTGTGTTCCAGTTGACCAAGAGCGCGCTGGGATAAAACGAGTCGCGACCGCGCCTGCGCGGCCGAGTCGTGGCGATTTCTGAACCGGCTAGAAGACCCCCTGCTTTATGGATCTCGGATTTTTCAACACCCTGCTATCGACCAGTCTGCTCGGCATCTCGCTGGCCAACTGGCTCGCCATGCTGTGCATCATCCTGCTCAGCTTCACCCTCGCCCGCACCGTCATCGGCTTCGTCCTGAGAAATCTGCGGACCCGCGCCGAGAAACCGGGTGCCCATGTCAGCCATATCGCCATCCAGGTGCTCTCCAGCACCAGCAATACCCTGCTGTTGCTGGCCGCCATCCTGATCGGCGTGGGGATTCTGGATCTCCCCGAGCGCTGGCTGACGCGGGTCAGCAGCCTCTGGTTCGTGGTGGCGGCCTTGCAGGCCGGGCTGTGGGCCAATCGGGCGGTGGCCCTGGCGGTGCACCACTACTTCGTCAAGCACAGTCAGGCCGACATCTACCAGGGCAGCGCCCTGGCCACCCTGTCACTCTGGGGCGCCAAGGTGCTGCTCTGGGCCGTGGTCGGCCTGGCGATGCTGTCCAATCTTGGCGTCAACATCACCGCCTTCGTCGCCAGCCTCGGCGTGGGTGGCATCGCCATCGCCCTGGCGGTGCAGAACATCCTCGGCGATGTGTTCGCCTCCCTCTCCATCGCGGTGGACAAGCCCTTCGAGGTGGGCGACTTCATCGTCGTCGGCTCGCTGGCGGGCACCGTCGAGCACGTGGGCCTGAAGACCACCCGGATCCGAAGTCTGGGCGGCGAACAGATCGTCATGGCGAACGCCGAGACGATCGGCAGCACCATCCAGAACTACAAGAAGCTGCAGGAACGTCGCATCGTCTTCAAATTCGGCCTGACCTATGCCAGCCAGCCGCAGCAGATCAGGCAGGTTACTGCCGCCCTGAAAGACATCATTCAACGGCAGGACAAGACCCGCTTCGACCGGGCTCATATGCTGGCCTTCGGCGACAGCTCGCTGGACTTCGAGGTCGTCTACATCGTCCTGGATGCCAGCTACAACCTGTACATGGACATCCAGCAGGCGATCAATCTGGAGATGATGGAAGCCTTCGCCAAGATCGGCGTGCGCTTCGCCCTCTCCAGCAGAAGCCTGTATGTCGAATCCCTGCCCGGGGACTTCTTGGCCGAGCGGGATCGGCAGGAAGAGAGTGAGTCGGTTGGCCAGCACCAGCCAGTGATCCAGTAGGATTCCGCCAGGAACCCAGGGGTGCCGGCGCTGCCGTCGGGGCGTTCGTCCTGGTGGACGCCTCGCCGGCTCAGGCGCAGCGGCGGACTACCGCCCGGTTGCCGCGGGTGCCTGGCGCGCAACGCCAGCGTAGGCGTCGAGCATCCGCTCGCACCAGGCGGTGATGGGATCGTCCTGGGCCAGCAGCGCCTGGGCACTGACGATCCGCGCCCACTGAAAGGCGCCGAAGACGATGTGATCGGCATAGGCCGGGGCTTCGCCGGCCAGGTAATCCTGCACCGCCAGGGTACTGCGCAGGGGTTTCAGGACGTCGCGAAAGGCCTGCAGCGAGGTTTCGCGTTGCCCCGCCAGGGCCTCCAGCGACACGCCAAAAGCCGCCTCGCGTGTCCGCTTGAAATAGTCCTGGTCAGCTTCATCCAGCACCCCATGGACGTCGGGCAGGATCAAGCGCGCCAGCGCCGGATGGACACTGTCCGCGACCCATTGGTTGATGAAGCGCGTCGTGGCCTTGAGCGAGGCATCGCCCAACAGGGCAGGCCGCTCGGGGTACTGGCGATCCAGATACTCGGCGATGGCCCAGCTGTCGCTCACCCACTGGTCGCCGTCGACCAGCACCGGCACCTTGCCCTGGCCGGAAAAGGCGATGGCCTCCTTCTCGTGGAAGCGCCAGGCCACGGTCTCCACCGGCAACCCCTTGTGCGCCAGCGCCAGCCGTATGCGCCAGCAATAGGGGCTGAAGCGGCAGCTGTCGTCGGCGCCGGTCAGTTCGTACAGGCGTAAGGGTTGGGTCATCAGGAGGTTCCTTTTGGTCAGCCAATGGGGGGGTCGTGGGCGACTGTAGGGGCAGGTACAGGCACCGATCAGGTCTTCTGGGACAGCGGCAAACCGCTATAAGTACCCAACCGCTTGCGCTTTCTTTGGATCGCTATGGCGAAGGGCGCTAGCCAAGCGACGCTCGCGGGAACCTGCCCACAGCCCGGGCTCTCCCCTACCGTATCGGCTACAGTTCAGCCAACCCTTCGCCTGTCGCGAACGCCTGGCATCGGAAGAGCCAGGCGTGAGCCAAGGCGCGCAGAGCACAACGAATCAGGAGCCACGCATGGAGCAGGACAACCAGGAACAGGACTACATCACCTCGCTGGAATCGCTGGAAAGTCTCTACGGCGAGGTCGCGGCACCCTCGATCCTCAAGGAAACAGACCACATTCACCCTGCCTACCTGCCCTTCATCGAGGCGGCGTCCTTCGTGGTATTGGCCTCCTCAGGGCCCCAGGGACTGGATGCCTCGCCCCGCGGCGATGCGTCCGGCTTCGTGCAGGTCGAGGACACCAGGACGCTCTACCTGCCGGATCGCCGGGGCAACAACCGCCTGGATACGCTGCGCAACATCCTCCAGGATCCCCGGGTAGCGCTGCTGTTCCTGATTCCCGGCATTGGCGAGACGCTACGGATCAATGGCACCGCCCGTATAGCCGTCGACCCGGCGCTGCTGGCGCGCTTCGAGGTCAAGGGCCAGCGCCCGCGGACGGTACTGGAGATCAAAGTCAGCAGTGTCTACTTCCAGTGCAGCCGCGCGGTGATCAGGGCCGGCTTGTGGGATGCCACCAGGCACCTGCCGCGCAGTGCCCTGCCCTCTCCCGGGTCGATCCTCAAGCAGCTATGTCCGACCCAGATAGACGGCGATGCCTACGACCAGGCCCTGCCGCAGCGCATCGCCAACACCCTCTACTAGGCTGACCCACCCGCTTCCGGACCCAGCAAGGACCCGCCATGACCCTCACGGATATTCTCGTCCCCACCTACAGGAATCTGCTTGGCGCCCTGGCGGCCTGGCTCGGCAAGGCCGAGGCCCAACGGCCGGATGGCGCGGCCGAGACGCTGCTGGCCGCCCGCCTGGCGCCCGACATGTTTCCCCTCGCCACCCAGATCCGCTTCGCCTGCGTCCAGGCCCAGGAAGGAATGTTGAGACTGCACGACCAGGCCTTTCCACCCGAATTGACAGACTTGCTCAACGAAGGCCGCAACGCCGGCGAACAACCGGGCACCCTCGCCCAGGCTCAGACCCGCATCCGCGAAACCCTGGACAGGATAGAGGCGATCGCAGGCCCAGGCCTTCCCATCCAGGAAGGCGCACCGGTCGCCCACGAACTGCCCCAGGGCCTGGTATTCGATTTCACGGCCGAGCAGTACGTCCGCGACTGGGCCCTGCCGCAGTTCTACTTCCATGTGGTGACCGCCTACGCCATCCTGCGCGCCCAGGGCGTGGAGCTGGGCAAGGCCGACTATATCGCCCAGGTGCTGCCCTGCCTGCGCCCCGGGGCGTCGCCCTGGCCGCCAAGCGGCGAACGCCCAAGGCAGCCCTGGCGATCAGCTGACCGCCAGGCGCGGCATGAGCCTCAGGGCCGCGTACTGCAGCAGCATGATGGTCTTGCCGTCGCGCAGGATCCCGGCATCGATCATCGCCAGCGCCTCCTCCAGCTCGACTTCGAGTACGGCGATGTCCTCGCCCTCCGCGACATTGCCACCGCCGGCCGACTTGCGATCGCCCGGAGCGTACTCGCCAACGAAGAAATGCAGCCGCTCGGTCACCGAACCGGGACTCATGAAGGCATCGAACACCTGCCGCACTTCCCGCACCTGAAAGCCCGTCTCCTCCTCGACCTCGGCGCGAATGCGCACCTCGGGCTCGGCCGCGTCCAGCAGGCCGGCGGGCGCCTCGATCAGCAGATCGTCATGCCCATTGACGAAAGCCGGATAGCGCAGCTGGCGCGTTAGCACCACGGTGCGCCGCTGGGGATCGTAGAGCAGGATGGTCGCGCCATTGCCGCGATCGTAGGTCTCTCGCGATTGCCGCTGCCAGGTGCCGTCACTGCGCAGGAAGGCGAAGGTGGTTTTCTTCAGCACGAACCAGTCGTCAGATAAAACCTCGACCTCTTCGACACGAATACGCGGGGCGATGCTCATGGGCAGTCCTCTGGGTTGGCGAGCGGTGTTTACCGCCCTGGGGCTTCGCGCTAGAATTCGTGCAGTTTCGTGCAACGTCAAGAATTTTCGTGCAGGGGTCCCGGATGCTCACCCGTGAACGCAAGGCGCTTATCCAGCAGGTACTGCGCCAGGAAGGACGGCTGGTCGCCAAGACCTTCAGCCAGCAGCTGGGGGTCTCGGAAGACACCATTCGCCGCGATCTGCGGGAACTGGCGGCTGACGGTGTGCTGCAACGCGTGCATGGCGGTGCCTTGCCGGCTTCGGCGGCGGTCGCGGACTACGCCAGGCGCGAAGAGGCTTCCACGGCCAGCAAGGTGGCCCTCGGCCGGGCGGGTGCACGCTTGATCCAGCCAGGGCAGATCGTCTTTCTCGATGGCGGCACGACCAATGTCCAACTCGTCCGCCAGCTGCCCAAGGACCTCGAGATCACGGTGGTGACCCATAGCCCGAACATCGCGGTGGCGCTGGTCGAGCATCCGCTGATCGAGGTCGAGCTCGTGGGCGGCCGCCTGTTCAAGCATTCCATCGTCACCCTGGGGGCAGCCTGCGCGGAGGCCATCGCCCGGGTGCGCGTGGATAGCTACTTCATGGGCGTGACCGGCCTGCATCCGGAAACCGGCGCCACTACGGGCAATGCCGAGGAAGCCGCGATCAAGCGAATCATCAGCCGCCAGGCGGCGGAGACCCTGGTCCTGGCGACGCGGGAAAAACTCGGCGCGGCCTCGCCCTACGGCATCATCCCGCTGGCCGACGTCAGTACGCTGATAACGGATGCGACGCCTGACGATGAGGTGCTCGGCGCGCTGAGCGCGGCAGTATCCGTGATCCATGCCTGATGCCCGACGACCGGGAGTGGCGACTCGCCCCTCCATCGCCGTCCCCCACTGCACCCAATACCGGAGTCGCTTATGGCCAAGGCCGTGACCACCCTTCCGTCTGAAGGCGTGTCGGTGCCGCAACGCATCGTGCCCTTTCCCACCTTGATCAGCGCATCGGCGAGGGCTGCGCTGCAACGCCTGGTCACTGCCCAGGGTCTTCCGGTCAATGCGCTTCAGCCGCTACCGCCGCTAGCGGACAAGGCAGCCTGGCAAGCGCTCAAGGACCAGGTAAACGACCACTACGCAGCGGCGGTGAAAGGCATGGCGAGCCACCCCCGCGCCAGTGTCGACACCCTGATCCTCGGTGAAACCGAAATCCATGTCGCCACGCCTGAAGGATCGGCACACCCCCAGCGGGCCTGTATCGACCTGCACGGCGGCGCCCTGCTGTTCGGTGGTGGCGCGGCCTGCCGCGCGAGCGCGCGGCAGCAGGCGGACCGCTACGGTATCCGCTGCTATGGCGTGGACTATCGCTTGCCGCCTGAACATCCCTACCCCGCCGCGCTGGATGACTGCCTCGTGGCCTATCGGCATGCGCTGAGCCAGTACTCCCCCGCCGATATCGTTCTCATCGGACGTTCGGCGGGTGGCAACCTGGCGCTGGCGACGCTCTTGCGCGGTCGCGACGAAGGTCTACCGATGCCCGCCGGGCTGGTGCTGCTGTCACCCGAGGTCGACCTGACCGAATCCGGCGACAGCTTCCACACCAACCGCCATGTGGATGTGGTGCTGCCCCTGCCCCTGATGCCCATCAATCAACTCTATGCGGGCGACGCGGATCTCGCCCACCCCTATCTTTCGCCCTTGTTCGGCCAGCTTGAGGGATTGCCGCCCACCTTCCTGCAAACGGGTACCCGCGATCTCTTCCTGTCCAACGCGGCGCGCCTGCATCGGGGGTTACGCCGGGCCAAGGTGCCGGTCGAGCTCTACCTCGGCGAAGGCATGCCCCACGGCGGTTTCATGGGCGGAACAGCAGAGGATGACGACCTGGCGGAAGAGCTTCGCGGCTTCGTCGAGGCCCTTTGGTGCCGCCAGGCGTGATCGCCGAGCGTTGCCTAGCGTAGGCGCGAACGCTCGCCCGCCAGGGCGATCAGGGACGTGGCACGCTCAATCTGTTCGGGTGCGCCGCGGGGCGGCCACAGCCCTGCCGCATAGTGCGTTGCCCGCAGGTCGAAACGCTGCTGTATGGATTCGAAGCCCCAGATGTGCGTGATACGCAGGGGGCCGTCCAGGGCGACCATGTTGGTCACCAGGTGGTCGGTATAGGCTTTAGCCGGCTCCAGCGCCGCCTGCCAGGCGGCGACCGTAACTGGCAGGCCACCCGGTTTCAGCCAATAGGTGCGAAATTCGTAGAGACCGCCAAGGGCGCGCGGTTTGATGGCCGGAAGAAAGTCGAAGGCCTGGTAGCTCTCCTGTCGCACGGACCGGATCAGCCCCTTGTCCTTGAATGGCTGGGCACTCTGGTTGTAGCGCTGGCGTTCCGTCGCCAACTCGTCATAGCTGGCAAAGCTGCGCAAGATCAGGACCACGCCGAGCTCGCCGATTTCGGAATGCCAATAACCCAGGATAGGTCCGGCGTCCGCGTCTGCCAGCCAATTCACGGCCGCGGTCGAGATCCTCGGCAGCTCGAGCAGTGGGCCCGACAGCTTGGTCAGCTCATAAATCATGTTGACGTCTCCCTGCACGAATCAGGATCGATAATCAGGCGTGCCTTCATGAAGCCAACCGGGAACCGTCCAAAGACGGCACGGGCACCGGGAGAATCGCTGCAGCGATTCTTAATGCCAGCACCTCTTCAGACCCCGCGGCAGACCCGCACTACGCTGCCCCCTGCCGGGCGGCTCGAGCGATCTGGCCCGCATCCGCCAGCTGCTCCACCTTCCAGCAGGTATCGATCAGTGCCGAGGTCTGCTTGGCCGGCAGGATGCCTTCGGCAAGGTCACTGAATTTGGCTTCGAGCTGCTCGTCGGTCATGGGCACCTCCACGCTGCCGATGGCGTGCTCGATATATTTATGCAGCTCGCGGCCATCCTTGAGCACGACGACCATGTCCACCTGCTGCGGCTTGATCCCAGGATCGACCGTGGCCATTATTTTGCCTCGCAAGGCAACCACTGCGGGGTCCTGCACCGCCTGATCGCTGTATTGTCGCTCCCCCGCGGCGCCCTGGATCAGCGCGATGGCCACCGAATGGTAGATGCTGAACTTGCCTTCCAGGCCCGTCGTGGGGGTCTGCTTGCCGGTCAGTTCCAGCACCAGCGGATGGACGCGCAGGCGCACCTCGGCGATCTGTTCGGGCTTGAGCTGATACTGGTTGCGCAGCTGGATGGCCGCATCCAGCGCCGGATGGATGACGATGCCACAGGCGAAGGGCTTATAGGTGTTGAGGGCTGCTTCGTAGCGAGTACCCAGGCCTTCGGTAATCTGCGCGAAGTCCTGCTTGGTGCTGATGGTGTGAGCCCAGCCGCGCTTGGCTTCGAGCATCCCCTGGGAACTGGTGAAATCCTGCGCCGCCAGCAAGGCGGCGAAGAGCCCGTTGCTGGCCGCCCGACCGGGATTGAAGCTCTTGTTCATGGAGCCGAAGGATTCCCGCAAGCCCACCGGCTGGGACGCGGCCAGGCCCAGCGCCCAGACCATCTGCTGCTCACTGAGCCCCAGCAGCTTGCCGGCCGCCGCCGCCGCGCCGAATACCCCCGCCGTGCCGGTGATATGCCAGCCCACATCATAGTGATTGGGGTAGACGGCATTGCCGATGCGGCACTCGGTTTCCACACCCAGCACGAGGGCATTCAGAAAATCCGCTCCCGTCACCGGCCGGTATTCGGCCAGCGCGAGGATGGCGGATACCACAGGTCCTGCGGGATGGATGATGGTTTTCAGATGGGTGTCATCGTAGTCGAAGATATGACTCGCCACGCCGTTGAGAAAGGCGGCATTCATGATGTCGAGTCGCTCGGTCCGGCCGAGCAAACTGGCCTGTTCAGGCCCGGAGAACGGCTGAAGCGCACGCAGCGCGCGAACGACCGTTTCATCGTGCGAGCCGCCCACGGCGACACCCACCCAGTTGAGCAGAGTCCGTATCCCTTCCTTGCGCACCTTCGCCGGCAGGTCTTCGAAGCGGGCCTTGACCAGATAGGCCGCCAGGATACGGGTAGTGTTCTCGCCCTGCTTGGCTGCCGGCGGGGATGCGACGGCTGGGGCGGCATTAGCTGCCAGGGAAAAGCGGGGCACGGCAGCGGCGGCCGAGGCGACGGCGCTGAGCTTGAGCAAGGTGCGACGATTGAAGGGAATCATGCAAGGCTCCGATGTTGTGTTTTTGCTGGGCGTTGCGCGCTTGCACAGCATGAGTCAGCAGCGCGCCAAACTTAACTGCATTTATCAAATGGACCCATGCATGAAAAACATGAATGTTGATATGGGCGATCTGCGTGCCTTTGTCGCCGTGGCGGATCTTGGCAGCTTTGCCGCCGCCGCACGGGAGCTACATCTGTCCCAACCTGCGCTGTCCCGCCGCATCATCAAGCTGGAGACCAGCGTTGGCGTCCGCCTGCTCAATCGCACCACGCGCCGTATCGAACTCAGCGCGCCTGGCCGAGCCTTTCTCGGGCGCGCTCGGCAGGTTCTCAACGACTTCGACGAGTCGCTGCTGGACGTAACGGATGCGGCGAACCGTCTGACCGGCGAGGTCACCCTGGCTTGCGTCCCCACGGCGGTCAATCAGCTCTTGCCCCAGGTGCTCGAGCAGTATCAACAGCAGTATCCGCGCATTCTGGTGCGGCTGATGGACGAAGGCGCCAGCGATGTACTGACCCGAGTGACGCGTGGCGAGGCGGACTTCGGCATCAACTACCTGGGTGCCCAGGAAGGCAATCTGGTGTTCGAACCTCTGCATGAGGACGACTTCGTGCTGGTCTGCCGCAGCACTCATCCCTTGGCTGCGCGCGCTGCAGTGCGCTGGGCAGAGCTCGAGGGTCACAGCTACATCTCGGTCAACAAGGCCAGTGGCAATCGCATGCTGCTGGATCTGGCCCTGGCCAAGATCCCCAACCTGCCCAAACCGGTTCTGGAAGCGCGACACGTAAGAACGGTGATCGATCTGGTGGCCGCCGGACTGGGCGTGGCCACGGTACCGGGTCTGGCCATTCCCGGCAGTGCGCTCGACACCTGTCTGGTTGCCGTGCCCCTGGTTGAACCCTCCATCACCCGTTCACTGGGCATCGTTACCCGGCACGGCCAGCTACTCAGCCCGGCGGCCCAGCGGTTGCGCGAGCTGCTCAGACAGCAGGTGGCTGAGATCTAGCGCTTCGTTTCATTGCGCCATGCAGAGCAGTCGATCACGACAAAGGGAGTCTAGAGGCTAATCCAGGGTCCAGTGCGGTCCACCCGATTTGCTCGGTCTTCCCTTAAAAAGCTATTGCAACAACGTTTATTGGCCAAACTTCAAGTAAGTTCGGCGAATTGGCTGCCATTTGCAGAAGCGGCAAAGGGCCACCATAAACTTCCAGATATTCGATCCGAAAGCCTGACTATTGACGTCACCATCCCGTCGTCGCTTGCAGCTAGCTGTGATCGCTAGTCCTTTTCCGAGGAGCTTTCAGATGTTCAAGAATTTCCGGATTGGCACCCGCCTCATCGTGTCCTTCATCGCCGTGGCGTCCATCAGCCTGGTAGTGGGATTGGCGGGTCTGAGCAACAGCAGTCAGATCAACGATCTGGCGACTCAGCTCTATCAGAACGAATTGCTTGGGCTTTCCTATATCAAGGAGGCCAACATGAATCTGGTCTTCATTGGCCGCGCGCGCAGCAACTACCTGCTGGCAACCTCCGAAGAAGATCGCACTCGTGCCCAGGCCGAGGTCAAGCTGGGCCTGGCCAACGTGCGGGACAATCTCGCCAAGGCCCGCCCCCTCTTTAGCAGCGAGGCATCGGCCGCCAATTTCCGGCAGATCGACGAGCTGCTCGGCAGCTATACCTCTCAGCTGGACCAGGCCATGGCGATCGCCGGCAAGCGGACGCTGCGTGATGCCGATCCTGAGCTGGACAGTCAGCTGGTCAGTGTCCGCCGTTTTGGCGACCAGGTGGGCGTGCTGATGACCGAGCTGTCCAAGCGCAAGGAGCAGAACGCCAGCGACGCCAACGACCTCACCGACCAGATCTATGCCCGCAGCCGGGTCATGCTCATCGGCATCATCGCGGTGGGCGTGGCCTTTGGCATCCTGCTCGGCTTCCTGATGAGTCGCAGCATCACCCGGCCCCTGCGCGCCGCGGTCGCGATCGCCGATCGCCTGGCGGCGGGCGACCTCACCCAGCGCATCGACGCCGAAGGCCGGGACGAGACCGCCGCGCTGCTGCGCGCCATGGACGGCATGAACCAGCGCCTGTCGCAGATCATCAGCGACGTCCGCAGCGCCTCCGATGGCCTGGCCAGCGCCTCGGAGGAGATCTCCGCCACCGCCCAGAGCATCAGTCAGGCCAGCACCGAACAGGCGGCCTCGGTCGAGGAAACCAGCGCCAGCGTCGAGCAGATGTCGGCCTCCATCGCCCAGAACACCGAGAACGCCAAGGTCACCGACGGCATGGCCGGCAAG